>NZ_JBEZVK010000025.1:0-108717 GCF_040636955.1 Streptomyces sp. NPDC032472 | reverse complement strand
CGCGGAGCCGTTCCCCAGTCCCGCCCCTTCCCGAAACCGGGCTCCGCCCGGACCCAATCAGCCCGGCCGGCGTTTGAGGCGCGGGGGGAGCGGAGCCCCCGGTTTCGGGAAGGGGCGGGGAGGGGACAGGCTCCGCGCAGCGGCAGACGGGAACGGGCCGGGCCCGGGTTCCGTGGAACCCGGGCCCGGCCCGTAGTGACTGCCGACGGCTACGTCAGTTGTCGTCCTCGTCGATCAGGAAGCCCCGCATGGGCGACGGCGCCTGCATCGGCTGCGGCGCAGCCGGCCGCACCGGAGCCATCGGCTGCGTCATGGCCGGCGACATCTGCTGCTGCCCACCGTACGAGGGCCCGCTCATCGGCGACGGACCGCCCATCGGAGAGGGGCTGCTCATCGGCGACGGCCCACCCATGGAGTGCCCCATCGCACCGGCCGGAGCCATCGACGGCGTCGGCGACGGCGGCAGCGCCGGACCGGCCGGGTTCCGCGGCGGGGCCAGGGAGTCGTCGGCCTGGGTCTCGAGCTGGCGCAGCTGCGACTCCAGGTAGGACTTCAGGCGCGTACGGTACTCACGCTCGAAGCCCCGCAGGTCCTCGACCTTGCGCTCCAGCGTGGCCCGCGCGGACTCCAGCGAGCCCATCGCGACGCGGTGCTTCTCCTGGGCGTCCCGCTCCAGCGCATCGGCCTTGGCGCGGGCGTCCCGCTCCAGGCCCTCGGCGCGGCTGCGCGCCTCGCCGACGATCTTGTTGGCCTCGGAGCGGGCCTCCGCGATCGCCTGGTCGGCGGTCTGCTGCGCCAGCGACAGGACGCGGGCGGCGCTGTCGCCGCCGGGGCCCTGCTGCGGGAGCTGCGGCTGCTGGGGCTGCATCTGCTGCATCTGCTGGCCCATGGGCTGCATCTGCTGGCCCATCGGCTGCATCTGCTGCCCCATGGGCTGCATCTGCTGGCCAAGGGGGTTCTGCCCGCCCATGGACTGCTGACCCATCTGCTGCATCTGCTGACCCATGGGCTGCATGGGACCGCCCATGGGGCCGGGGCCGCCGGGGCCCTGCGGGCCGGGGCCGCCGGGGCCGGCCGGAAGCTGCGGCTGGCCGCCCGGGAGCTGCGGCGGGCCCATCTGCGGCGGACCCTGCTGGGCCGGCGGGCCGGATATGGCAGCGGGCACGGGGCCGCCGGGGCGCTGGTCCTGGGGTTCCGGCTTGCGCATGCCCTGCTGCTGCTGGTTCTGAGCGGCGGCACGGGTCGCTGCGGCCAGCTTGGCGCGCAGGTCCTCGTTCTCGCGCAGCAGGCGCGTCAGTTCGGCCTCGACCTCGTCGAGGAAGGCATCGACCTCGTCCTCGTCATAGCCTTCTCGGAGGCGGACGGTCGTGAACTGCTTGTTCCGCACGTCCTCGGGAGTCAGCGGCATGTCTTCTTCACCTCTACGTAGTCGTCGGCAGTCGGCAAGACCGTTTCGGGACTGTCCCCGCGCCTGCGGGAATGCTCATCGTTCACACGCTTCTCGCAGCGGTGCTCACGAAACTGATGAGGATGTAAACGATGATCATCAGCACGAAGAAGGACAGGTCGAGTGCCACGCCCCCGAGACGCAACGGCGGGATAAAGCGCCGGAGAAGCTTGAGCGGCGGATCGGTCACAGTGTAGGTCGCCTCCAGGACGACCACCATCGCCTTCCCGGGTGTCCACGAACGTGCGAACTGGAAGACGTAGTCCATGACCAGCCGGAAGATCAGCACGATGAGGAAGCACATCAGCGCGATGTACACCACCTGCAGTGCGACGCCCATCCCGCGCTTCCCTCTCCCCTGCTCTCGCTCTGTTCCTGCTCTGTTTCCCGGTCCCCCGTGCCTGACGGATCGGTCTAGCTTTGGTTGAAGAACCCGCCCTCCGCGATGCGGGCCTTGTCCTCCGCCGTGACATCGACGTTAGCAGGCGAGAGCAGGAACACCTTCTGTGTCACGCGTTCAATGCTGCCGTGCAATCCGAACACAAGACCGGCGGCAAAGTCGACAAGTCGCTTTGCGTCCGTGTCGTCCATCTCCGTGAGGTTCATGATCACCGGGGTGCCCTCACGGAAGTGTTCCCCGATGGTACGGGCCTCGTTGTAGGTCCGGGGGTGCAGCGTCGTGATGCGGTACGGCTCCCGCTCGGAGACGACCTTGGGCATGATCACGGGGGCGTTCTTCTCCAGGTTCGTTCGTTCAGGTGTGATGGATGCCACGGGGGCGATTCGCGCAGGACGTCCGCTTTCCACCGGCAGGGGGGTGGGTTCCCGCTGCGCCGGGGGTTGTGCGGCTCGTACCGGTTCGTCCGGTACGGGTGCTTGGTGCACGGGCTGCTGGCGCCGGCGGTCCCGCTCCGGTTCCGGCTCGGGTTCGAATTCGTCGTCCGGGTCGTATCCCGGGTTGTCGTACCGGTCGTCCTCCACGAGGCCGAGGTAGACCGCCATCTTGCGCATCGCGCCGGCCATTCTCCGAGTCCTCCGCTCTGTGGTGGATCGCCCTGTCGCAGGTGTGTCGCTGTGTCACCGAAGTCACCAACTGCCCGCGATCCACGCGGTCTGCCCGCTGATCAGCGGGAATGACCATATTTTCTGCTGTGGTCCGACTTTCTTCGCGACGTTACCCGAGCCGGGGTCTCGCGCCGAGTACCGCAGTGCCGACGCGTACATGTGTCGCACCGGCCGCAACGGCCTGTTCCAGGTCTGCACTCATCCCGGCCGACACCATCGTGGCAGCCGGATGGTCCGCGCGCAGGCGGGATGACAATTCCATCAGCCGCTCGAAGGCGGCCCGTTCGCGTCCCGCGTACGGTCCGACCAGCGGAGCCACCGTCATCACGCCGTCCATCCGCAGCCCGGGCGCCGCGGCCACGAGCTCCGCGAGCTCGGTGAGCTGCTCCGCAGCGGCGCCGCCCCGGCTGCCGCGCTCCCCCGACTCCGCGTCGAGGGCGATCTGCACGAGGCAGCCGAGCTCCCGTCCGCTCTGCTCGGCGGCCGCCGAGAGCGCGGTGACCAGTCGGGGCCGGTCGACCGACTGCACCACATGCGCGTATTGCGCAACGGAACGGACTTTGTTCGTCTGCAACTGGCCGACGAAGTGCCAGCGCAGCGGCAGATCCGCGCAGGCCGCGGCCTTGGGGGCGGCGTCCTGGTCACGATTCTCCGCAACATGACGGACACCCAGCTCCGCCAGCAGTCGTACGTCGCTCGCGGGGTAGGTCTTGGTGACCACGATGAGGGTCACCTCTTCCCGCTCGCGCCCCGCGGCGGCACAGGCGGACGAGATGCGGTCCTCCACCCGGGCCAGGTTCTCCGCGAGCTCCGACTTACGATCCGTCATCACCTAGTCCAACCAGACATATCCGGCAAGCCGCCCGGTCACCCGGTCGCGGCGGTACGAGAAATGATCCCGCGACTCCAGTGTGCAGACCGGCGACCGGTGCCGGTTCACCACCCCCAGCTCCGCGAGCTGGGCGTGCACCCCGGCGACGACGTCGACGGCGGGCGTTCCCCAGCTGGTTTCGGCCCGGGCCTCGGGCACCACCGCGGCCACCTCGTCGCGCATCCCGGCCGGCACCTCGTAGCAGCGGCCGCAGACCGCCGGGCCGGTGCGGGCGATGATCCGCCCGGGCTCGGCCCCGAGGGCGACCATCGCCTCGACGGCGGCGGGCACCACTCCGGCGACCAGTCCGGGCCGCCCGGCGTGGGCGGCGCCGGCGATCCCGGCGACGGGGTCGGCCAGCAGCACCGGTGTGCAGTCGGCGGTGAGCACCGCGAGGGCGAGGCCCCGGCGGGCGGTCACCACCGCGTCCACCTGGGGGATGTCGGCGGCGGCGCCCCAGGGTCCGGGGACCACCGCCACGTCGCGGCCGTGCACCTGGTTCATCCAGACCACGTGGTCCGGTGCGATGCCCAGGGCCTCCGCCGCGAGCGCCCGGTTGGCGAGCACGGCGGTCGGGTCGTCCCCGACCGCGCCGCCGAGATTGAGCTCCTCGTACGGAACGGCGCTCACCCCGCCCCACCGGTCGGTGAAGGCGAAGTGGGCGCCGTTCTCGATGTGCTGCCCGAGTCTCACTTCAAGAAGTCCGGAACGTCCAGCTCCTCGGCCGGGCTGTCCTGGTAGGGCCGGGCCGTGGGGACCTGCGGCGCGGGGGCCGCCACCTCGACAGGGGCCGGCTCGACCGGGGCCGGGGGCTCCTCGCGCGGGGTGACCGTGCCCAGTCCGCCGAACGCGGGGCGCACCGGCTCGGCCGCGCGGACCGGGGCGGGCGCGGGCTCCTCGCGCTTGGTGGACGCGGCGCCGATGACGTTGTCACGGCGGGCCGGCGGCTGTCCGCCGTCGAAGCCGGCCGCGATGACGGTGACGCGCACCTCGTCGCCGAGCGCGTCGTCGATGACGGCGCCGAAGATGATGTTCGCCTCGGGGTGGGCGGCCTCGCTGACCAGCTGCGCGGCCTCGTTGATCTCGAAGAGGCCGAGGTCGGAGCCGCCGGAGATGGAGAGCAGCACGCCGCGGGCGCCGTCGATGGACGCCTCCAGCAGCGGGGAGGAGATGGCCATCTCGGCGGCGGCGACCGCGCGGTCGTCGCCGCGGGCGGAGCCGATGCCCATGAGGGCCGAGCCGGCCTCGGACATCACGGACTTGACGTCGGCGAAGTCGAGGTTGATCAGGCCGGGGGTGGTGATGAGGTCGGTGATGCCCTGGACGCCGGAGAGCAGGACCTGGTCGGCCGACTTGAAGGCGTCGAGCACCGACACCTGGCGGTCCGAGATGGACAGCAGGCGGTCGTTGGGGATGACGATGAGGGTGTCGACCTCTTCACGGAGCTCGGCGATGCCGTCCTCCGCCTGGTTGGCGCGGCGCCGGCCCTCGAAGGTGAACGGCCGGGTGACCACACCGATCGTCAGGGCGCCGAGCGAGCGCGCGATGTTGGCGACGACGGGGGCGCCGCCGGTGCCGGTGCCACCGCCCTCGCCGGCGGTGACGAAGACCATGTCGGCCCCCTTGAGGACCTCCTCGATCTCCTCACGGTGGTCCTCTGCCGCCTTGCGACCGACTGCCGGGTTGGCGCCGGCGCCGAGGCCCCGGGTGAGTTCACGGCCGACGTCGAGCTTGACGTCGGCGTCGCTCATCAACAGCGCCTGTGCGTCCGTGTTGATGGCGATGAACTCGACGCCCTTGAGACCGACCTCGATCATTCGGTTGATGGCATTGACACCACCGCCGCCGACACCGATGACCTTGATGACTGCGAGGTAGTTCTGCGGTGCTGCCACGTCGAAGGCCTCTCGCCTCGAGTTACGTGTCGCCGCCTCGCGGGCCTGCGGTGCGACGACTGATGCCGAAATATGGGACGGTCCGAACGCGCCGACCCGAACCCTAACCCTGAAGTTTAGGGTTAAGTATGTGCCTGATCCCTGGACTCTTCCGAACAGGACACTAAGTCGACAAGTAGCGCGTGTTCAACGAACACGCCGAACCTCCCGTTTTTCTTTTCACCCTATGTGATCACCCGTATCGGTGGCCAACCAGGGTGCGTCGCTGTTCGACCCGACGTCAACTCCCGGACACCGCAGGGGCGGTGGGGACGCTCACGTCGAAGTGGGTCGCCTTCGGTGCGGCTTTCAGCAGGGCGGTCAGCGCACGGCCCTTCGCCTCGCCCTGTTCGCCGCTCCCCCACACCACCGAGCGCCGTCCGGTCATCTCCAGGACGACCGAGTCGTACGAGCCCACCTTGACCTGCACCGTCTGTGCCGCGACCGCCTCCGGGAGCCCCGCGGCGACGCCCACCGCCTCGCGCAGCAGCCGCTCCTCGTCGAAGCGGCGGCCGCTCGGCGACTGCGCTGCCCTCAATTCGAGGACGGGAACGCCGGCGGGTGCTTTCGCAACCGTGTCGAAGCGGACACCCGATGCGTCCACTTCCACGAAGTTGGCGTCCTTTTTGATGAGCAGGACGGGTTTGCGCTCCGTCACTTTCAGCCCGATTCCGTGCGGCCAGGACCGCACGACATCGACCGAATCGACACGGGGCAGCCGGTCGCGGACCCGGTCCGCGATCTCGTCGGTGTCCACGCCCACGAGCGGGGCCCCGACCGGCACGGCCGCGGCGGCCAGCACCTGTTCGGCGGTGAGCACCTCGGTGCCGCTCGCGCTCACCTTCTCGACCCGCAGCCAGGAGGAGCCGTACAGCACCCAGCAGACGCCGCCCGCCAGCAGCGCCACGGCGGCGAGCAGGACCAGCAGGCGGCCCCGGCGGCGCATCCGCCCGAGGACGCGGAGGGCGCGGCCCGGCCCGCCGGACCCCTTCGGCACCCTCGACGCCTTGGACGGGTTGGCGGCCTTCGGCCCGTTCGACGCCTTGGGCTGCTTGGACTGCTTCGACGACTTCGACGCCTTCGGTGACGTGGGCGAAGCGGGCGGCTTCGGGGAGCCGGGCCCCCTGCCCGCGCGGGCAGGGCGGCCGGACCGGTCGGGGAACGGGGTCCCGCGCCGTGTGGTCTTCGGTCCGGCCACGCCTGCCTCCTGCGCTGGTGCCTTCCCGCCTCAGCGGGTCCGGTGTGCCGCGATCGCCTCGTACACCATCGCGACCAGCAGCTCGTCGGCGTCCCGGCGGCCGAACTCGGCGGCCGCGCGGGACATCTCGTACAGGCGGTGCGGGTCGGACAGCACCGGCAGGACGTTGCCGAGCACCCACTCGGGCGTCAGCTCCGCGTCGTCGACGAGCAGGCCGCCGCCGGACTTGACCACCGGCTGGGCGTTGAGCCGCTGTTCGCCGTTGCCGATCGGCAGCGGGACGTACGCGGCCGGAAGCCCGACGGCGGAGAGTTCGGCGACGGTCATCGCGCCCGCCCGGCACAGCATCATGTCGGCGGCGGCGTACGCGAGGTCCATCCGGTCCACGTACGGTACCGGGACATAGGGCGGCATCCCCGGCATGTTGTCCACGTGCGGCAGTTCGTTCTTCGGGCCGACCGCGTGGAGGATCTGGACGCCGGAGCGCTGGAGGGTCGGCGCGACCTGCTGGATGGTCTCGTTGAGGCGCCGGGCGCCCTGCGAGCCGCCGGAGACCAGCAGGGTCGGCAGGTTGGGGTCCAGGCCGAAGGCGGCGCGCGCCTCGGGGCGGACGGCGGCGCGGTCCAGGGTGGAGATGGTGCGGCGCAGCGGGATGCCCACGTAGCGGGCGCCGCGCAGCTTGCTGTCGGGCGTGGAGACCGCGACGGCGTGCGCGTAGCGCGAGCCGATCTTGTTGGCCAGGCCGGGGCGGGCGTTGGCCTCGTGGACGATGATCGGCACGCCGAGCCGCTTGGCCGCGAGGTAGCCGGGCAGGGCCACGTAGCCGCCGAAGCCGACGACGACGTCGGCCTTGGTGCGCTCCAGGATCTCCTCGGCCGCCTTGATGGTGCCGCGCAGCCGCCCCGGGACGGTGATGAGCTCGGGGGTGGGCTTGCGGGGCAGCGGGACGGCGGGGATCAGGCCCAGCTCATAGCCGCGCTCGGGCACCAGGCGGGTCTCCAGCCCGCGCTCGGTGCCGAGGGCGGTGATGCCCACGGAAGGGTCCTGCCTGCGCAGGGCGTCTGCGAGGGCGAGCGCCGGCTCGATGTGGCCGGCGGTCCCCCCACCGGCGAGTACGACATGCACCGAAATTCACCGCTCTCCGGACGGACGCCTCTTGACGCGCCGTCTCATCGACTTCCATCTCTGCCCGGTCCGCTTCCAGCCCCTCTTGGGCTGGCGCATCGCGAGCGCCGCGCGTGCGGCCGGCTCCTCCCGCGCGAAGGCGATGAGCAGTCCGACCGCGAACATGGTCGGCAGCAGCGCGGACCCTCCGTACGAGAAGAGCGGGAGCGGGACACCGGCGATCGGCAGCAGGCCGAGCACCGCACCGATGTTGATCACGGCCTGGGCCGTGATCCAGGTGGTCACGCCTCCCGCGGCATAGCGTACGAAGGAGTCCTCCGTGCGTCCGGCCACGCGGATACCCGCATAGCCTAGAGCCGCGAACAGGGCGAGTACCGACAGCGTCCCCGCCAGTCCCAGTTCCTCCCCGGTGATGGCGAAGATGAAGTCGGTGTGGGCTTCGGGCAGTTGTCCCCATTTTTCCACACTGGCACCCAATCCGGAACCGAACCATCCGCCGGATGCGAGGGCGTAGATCCCGTGCACGGCCTGCCAGCACAGGTCGTTCCTGCCGGGATCGGTCGCGCCGATGCAGGCGAGCCGGTCCATCCGGTGCGGGCTGGTCCTGATGAGCAGTGCGACGATCACACCCGCGAAGCCCAGGACCCCCACGAACATCCGCGTGGGTGCCCCGGCCAGCCACAGCAGCCCGAACAGGACGGCCCCGAGGATCATCGCGGTGCCCATGTCGCCGCCCAGCATGATCAGCCCGAGCAGCAGGAAGGCCACCGGGACCAGCGGCACCAGCAGGTGCTTCCACTGGCTCAGCAGCTCCTTGTCGCCCTTGCGGGCCAGCAGGTCGGCGCCCCACAGGATCAGCGCCAGCTTGCCGAACTCACTGGGCTGGAGCATGAACGGACCGCCAAGGGAGATCCAATTCTGGTTGCCGTTGATCGACACCCCTATCCCGGGGACCTGCACCAGCACCATCAGGAACAGCGTCCCGGCGAGCACGGGGTAGGACAGCGCCCGGTGGAGCTTGACCGGCATCCGGGAGGCGACGAGCAGCAGCCCGGTGCCGATGAGGGCGGCCAGGAACTGCTTCTTGAAGAAGTAGGCGTCGCCCAGGCCCAGCTGGAGCGCCTTGATCATGGAAGCCGAGTAGACCATCACCAGGCCGAGCACGGTGATGAGCAGCGAGCTGCCGAAAATCAGGTAATACGCGGTGAGGGGTCGGTCCCAGGCCCGCGCCAACTGCCGCTGCGTGCGCCGCAGCCGGGTCAGCGGCCCGCCCCCGGCGGGCCGCCGCAGGGCCAGGGCGGGCCGTCTGCGGCCCTGGGCCTGCGGCCTGGCGGCCCCGGGACCTTTCGCGGACCCCGCGGACTTCCCGGCGGACGGCCGCCGCCCGGGCAGCACCTGCTTGGCCGGCATCTGTGACCTTCCCCTCCACTCGTACGCTGCGAGCAGCCGGTCGGGGAGGAACCTCCTGCCTGACCTAGGCGCCCTCGTCGGCCAGTTCGCTCACCGCGTCCGCGAATGCGTCCCCGCGCTCGTTGTAGTTCGCGAACATGTCCATCGAGGCACAGGCGGGTGCCAGCAGAACCGTGTCGCCGGGTTCGGCGAGCCGGGCCGCTTCCCGGACCGCTGCGAGCATCGCCCCAGTGTCGGTCCGGTCGAGGTCGACGACCGGGACCTCGGGGGCGTGTCGCGCCAGCGCCTCGGCGATCAGCGCCCGGTCGGCGCCGATCAGCACCGCGCCGCGCAGCCGCTTCGCCGACCTCTGCACCAGCTCGTCGAAGGTCGCGCCCTTGGCGAGGCCGCCCGCGATCCACACCACGGGCTCGTACGCGGACAGGGAGGCCTCGGCGGCGTGCGTGTTGGTGGCCTTGGAGTCGTCGACGTACGCGACCCCGCCGACCTCGTCCACGTACGCGACGCGGTGCGCGTCCGGGCGGAAGTCGCGCAGCCCGTCGCGGACCGCGCGCGGTGCGACGCCGAAGGCGCGGGCCAGGGCCGCCGCGGCGAGCGCGTTGGCGATGTTGTGCGGGGCCGGCGGCTTGACGTCGGCGACCTCGGCGAGCTCCTGGGCGTTCTTCTGCCGGTTCTCGACGAAGGCGCGGTCGACGAGGATGCCGTCGACGACGCCGAGCATGGAGGGGCCGGGGGCGCCGAGGGTGAAGCCGATGGCGCGGCAGCCCTCCTCGACGTCGGCCTCCTCGACGAGGCGCTCGGTGGCCGGGTCGGCCACGTTGTAGACGCAGGCGACGGTGTTGCCCTCGTAGATGCGGCCCTTGTCGGCGGCGTACGCCTCCATCGAGCCGTGCCAGTCGAGGTGGTCGGGGGCCAGGTTGAGCACGGCCGCCGAGTGGGCGCGCACCGAGGGCGCCCAGTGCAGCTGGTAGCTGGAGAGCTCGACGGCGAGGACGTCGTACTCCTCCTCGCCGAGGACGACGTCGATGATCGGGGTGCCGATGTTGCCGACGGCGGCGGTCTTGAGCCCCGCGGCCTTCAGGATCGACGCGAGCATCTGGGTCGTGGTGGTCTTGCCGTTGGTGCCGGTGATGGCGAGCCACTCGGCGGGCTTGCGGCCGGGGCGGACCCCGCGCAGCTGCCAGGCGATCTCCACGTCCCCGACCACGTCGACGCCGGCCTTCTCGGCGGCCTCGAACAGCGGGCTGCCGGGCTTCCAGCCGGGCGAGGTGACGACCAGGTCGGTGCCCTCGGGGAGGGTCTCGGCGTCGCCGAGGCGGACGGAGATGCCCAGTTCGCCGAGTTCGGCGGCCTTGGCCCGGTGGCCCTCGCCGTCGCCGCCGTCCACGACGGTCACGGATGCGCCGAGGCCGGCCAGGGCGCGGGCGGCGCTGATGCCGCTCACGCCGAGACCGGCGACGGTGATGTTCTTGCCCTGCCAGGACGTCACTTGTCGGCTGCCCATCCCGCGTAGAAGAGTCCGAGGCCCACGATCACGCACATGCCCTGGATGATCCAGAAGCGGACCACCACGAGGACTTCTGACCAGCCCTTGAGTTCGAAGTGGTGCTGCAGCGGTGCCATCCGGAAGACGCGCTTCCCGGTGAGCCGGAAGGAGCCGACCTGGATGACGACCGACAGGGTGATGAGCACGAACAGGCCGCCGAGGAGGGCGATCAGGAACTCCGTGCGGGAGCAGATCGCGAGGCCGGCGAGCGCGCCGCCGAGGGCCAGCGAGCCGGTGTCACCCATGAAGATCTTGGCGGGCGAGGTGTTCCACCACAGGAAGCCGAAGCAGGCGCCCATGAGCGCGGACGCGACGATCGCGAGGTCCAGTGGGTCGCGCACCTCGAAGCACGCGTTGGGGTTGGTCAGGGTCTGCGCGTTGGCGCAGGACTCCTGGAACTGCCAGACGCCGATGAACGTGTAGGCGCCGAAGACCATCACGGCGGCGCCGGTGGCCAGGCCGTCCAGGCCGTCGGTCAGGTTCACGCCGTTGGACATGGCCAGGATCATGAACAGGGCCCAGACCACGAAGAGCACCGGGCCGATCGACCAGCCGAAGTCCGTGACGAAGGACAGCTTGGTGGAGGCCGGGGCGTTGCCGCGGGCGTCCTTGAACTGCAGCGCGAGCACGGCGAAGGCGATGCCGACGATCAGCTGGCCGGCCATCTTGGCCTTGGCCCGCAGACCCAGCGAACGCCGCTTGACGATCTTGATGTAGTCGTCGAGGTAGCCGACGAGGCCCATGCCCGCCATCAGGAACAGCACCAGCACGCCGGAGAACGTCGGCTGGCTGCCCGTGATCACCTTCGTCAGGGCGTACGCGATGAGCGTGGCCAGGATGAAGGAGATGCCGCCCATGGTGGGCGTGCCCTTCTTCCCCGCGTGGCCGCGCGGGCCGTCGTCACGGATGAACTGGCCGTAGCCCTTGCGGGCCAGCAGCTTGATCAGCAGCGGGGTGCCCACGACGGTCAGGAACATGCCGATGACACCGGCGAACAGGATCTGCCTCATCGGTCGGCGACCTCGCCCTCGAGCAGCGCCTGCGCGACCCGCTCCAGACCGGCCGACCTGGAAGCCTTCACCAGCACGACGTCCCCCGGCCGCAGTTCACTGCGCAGCAGGTCGATCGCCGCCTGCGTGTCGGACACGAGCACCGACTCCTCACCCCACGAACCCTCGTTATATGCGCCCAGTTGCAACCAGGACGCTTCCCTGCCCCCGACTGCGACGAGCTTGCTCACGTTGAGCCGGACGACAAGCCGTCCGACCGCGTCGTGCTCGGCGAGCGAGTCGTCTCCGAGCTCGGCCATGGGACCGAGCACCGCCCACGTGCGCCCCCCGTTCGCCCTGGCGGCGCCGCCCATGGCGGCGAGTGCGCGCAGTGCGGCCCGCATGGACTCGGGGTTCGCGTTGTAGGCGTCGTTGACGACCGTCACGCCGTCGGCCCGCTCGGTGACCTCCATCCGCCAGCGCGAGAGCGTGCCGGCACCGGAGAGCGCGGTGGCGATCTCCTCGACGGACATGCCCAGCACATGGGCGACGGCGGCCGCGGCAAGCGCGTTCGACACGTGGTGCTCACCGTACAGCCGCAAGGTCACAACGCTGCACCCGGTGGGTGTGTGCAGTGTGAAGGACGGCCGTCCGTCGGGCGTCATCCGCACGTCGGTGGCGCGGACGTCGGCGTCCTCGGCCTCGCCGAAGAGCACCGTACGGGCCTTGGTGCGGGAGGACATCGCACGGACGAGGAGGTCGTCGGCGTTGAGCACGGCGACTCCGCCCTCGGCCTCCCCCGGCAGGGCCTCGACCAGCTCTCCCTTGGCCTGCGCGATGGCCTCGCGACCGCCGAACTCCCCGATGTGGGCGGTGCCGACGTTCAGCACCAGGCCGATGCGCGGAGGGGTGAGGCCGGTGAGGTAGCGGATGTGGCCGATGCCGCGGGCCCCCATCTCCAGGACCAGGTGCCGGGTCTCCTCGGTGGCCCGCAGCGTCGTGATGGGCAGGCCGATCTCGTTGTTGAGGTTCCCCGGCGTCCACACGGTCGGCGCGTGGTGCTGGAGGACCTGGGCGATGAGGTCCTTGGTGGAGGTCTTGCCCGCGGAGCCGGTCAGGGCGACCACGTCGGTGCCGATACGGGCCACGACGGCGCCGGCCAGGGCGCCGAGGGCGGCGACGACGTCGGGGACGACGACCGCGGGCACGCCGACGGGCCGGGTCGCGAGGACCGCGGTGGCCCCTGCGGCGACGGCGCGTTCGGCGTAGTCGTGGCCGTCGACCCGTTCGCCGACGAAGGCGGCGAACAGGCTGCCCGCCTCCACCTCGCGGGAGTCGAACACGACGGGACCGGTGACCCGGGCGGACGGATCCGGTATGTCGTGGAGCTGGCCGCCGGTGATGTCGGCGATCTCGGCGAGGGAAAGGGCGATCACTGGTTCACCTCGGCCTGTCGGACGTCGGACTGCGCGTGGTTCTCGATCGCGGCGCGGAGCACCGCGCGGTCGTCGAAGGGGCGTACGACACCGGCGGTGTCCTGGCCCTGTTCGTGGCCCTTGCCGGCGACCAGCACGGTGTCGCCGGGCTCGGCGCGGGCGACGGCCGCGGCGATGGCCGCGGCGCGGTCGGCGTCGACGAGGACCGTGCCGCGCTCCTCGGCGGGGACGGAGACGGCGCCCTCGAACATCGCGGCGAGGATCTTCAGCGGGTCCTCGGAGCGCGGGTTGTCGGAGGTCAGCACGGCGGTGTCGGCGAACCGGGCGGCGGCCGCGCCCATCGGGCCGCGCTTGGTCGTGTCGCGGTCGCCGCCGCAGCCGAGCACGATGTGCAGCTTGCCGGCGGTGACCTCGCGCAGGGCGCGCAGCACCGACTCGACGGCGTCGGTCTTGTGCGCGTAGTCCACGACGGCGAGGTACGGCTGGCCCGCGTCGACCCGCTCCAGCCGGCCCGGGACCCCGGGGACGGCGGCGACGCCGTCGGCGGCGGTCTGCGGGTCCAGGCCCGCGGCGGCGAGCGTGGCGATGGCGGCGACGGTGTTGGCCACGTTGAACGGGCCGGGCAGCGGGGCCCGGGCGCTCACGCGCTCCCCGTTCGGGCCGAGCACGGTCAGGGTGGAGTCCATGTGCCCGAAGACGACGTCCTCGGCGCGCCAGTCGGCGGCCGGGTCGCCGGCGGCGGAGAAGGTGACGACCGGGATCGCCGACTCCTTGGCCAGGCGGCGGCCGTACTCGTCGTCGACGTTGACCACGCCCAGGCGGGCGCGGCGCTCGGTGAAGAGCTGGGCCTTGGCCTGGAAGTAGTCCTCCATGTCGGAGTGGAACTCCATGTGCTCCGGGCTCAGGTTGTTGAAGACCGCGACGTCGAAGACGCAGCCGTCGACCCGGCCGAGCACGAGGGCGTGGCTGGAGACCTCCATGGCGACCGCCTCGACGCCGCGTTCGCGCATGACCGCGAAGAGCGCCTGGAGGTCGGTGGCCTCGGGGGTGGTCCGCTCGGACTTGATGCGCTCGTCGCCGATGCGCATCTCGACCGTGCCGACGAGTCCGGTCGTGCGGCCCGCGCCGCGCAGTCCGCCCTCGACGAGGTACGCCGTGGTGGTCTTGCCGGAGGTGCCGGTGATGCCGATCTGGAGCAGGCCCTCGCCGGGGCGGCCGTAGATCGCGGCGGCGAGGGCGCCCATCCGGCCGCGCGGGTCCTCGACCGCCAGGACCGGCAGTCCGGTCGCGGCGGCGCGCTCGGCGCCCGCCGGATCGGTCAGCACGGCCGCGGCGCCGAGGGCGGCCGCCTGGGCCGCGAAGTCGGCGCCGTGCATCCGGGCGCCCGGCAGGGCCGCGTACAGGTCGCCGGGGCGCACGGCACGGGAGTCGTGCGTGATGCCGGTGATCTGCGGCTGCTGCGCGGCAGCGGGGGCGTCGAGACCCAGCAGGGCCGCCAGCTCGCCGAGCGCGCTCGGGCGGGCGGTCACGGGCCGGGGCGCACCCGGCGGCGTTGCCGGGGCGTCTTTCTGGGCGGTTCTGGGCTGATCAGCGTGGGGCACGGCGGTGAGCGTACCCGGCGCGGCGGGCCGGTAGCCAAGCGAGGGCCCGGCCGGGGCGGCTTCGGCGGACTGGTTCCCGGGTTTCGGGGTGATCGTTGTCACTGATGGTGCCTCAGGCGGTTCGGGCCGGCGGGCCGGGTCACTGACCGGGCTGCGGGCTGGGCTGCGGGGCGGTCGGGGATGCGGCCGGCGGGCCGGCGTCGTAGGTGACGGGCAGGCCCGCGGGGGCGCTCCCCGTGGGGGCGACCTGGAGGGTCTTCAGGGCGAACTCCATGACCTTCTTGTAGATCGGTCCGCAGATCTGGCCGCCGAAGTAGCTGCCCTTGGTCGGGTTCTGGATGGCGCAGTAGACGGTGATGCGGGGGTTGTCGGCGGGGGCGAAGCCGGCGAAGGAGGCGGTGTAGCCCTTGTAGCGGCCGGTGGCCGGATCCACCCGGTTGGAGGTTCCGGTCTTGCCGCCGACCCGGTAGCCGGGGATCTTCGCCTTGGTACCGGTGCCCTCCTGGTCGTCGACCACGGATTCGAGCATCTCGGACAGGGTGTGGGCGGTCTCCTTGCTGATCACGCGGGTCTGGGCGGGGGCGGGGGCGGGGGTGAAGCGGCCGTCGGGGCCCTTGGTGCCACGGACCAGGGTCGGCTCGATCCGGACGCCCCCGTTGGCGATCGTCGAGTACACGGAGGCCGCCTGCATGGCGTTGAGGGACAGGCCCTGGCCGAAGGGGATCGTGTACTGCTGGGAGGTGGACCAGGACTCGGGCCGGGCGAGCAGGCCGCGGGATTCGCCGGGGTAGTTCAGGCCGGTGGGCTGCCCGATGCCGAACCGGGTCAGGTAGGAGTACAGGACCCGGTTGGCCTCGGGCTGGGTGGCCCCGAGCTGGCCGGTGGCGAGGATGGTGCCGATGTTCGAGGACTTGGCGAGGACCCCGTTGAGGGTCAGGTACCAGGTCGGGTGGTCCACGTCGTCCTTGAAGAGCCGGTCCCCGCGGTGGAGCCGGTTGGGGACCTCGACGTGGGTCTCGGGGGTGGCCTTCTTCTCCTCCAGCACCGCGGCCATGGAGACGACCTTGGCGGTGGAGCCGGGCTCGTAGACGTCCTGGAGCGCCGCGTTGCCCATGGCCGCGGAGCTGGCCTTCGACAGGTCGTTGGGGTCGAAGCCGGGGGCGTTGGCCATGGCCAGCACCTCTCCGGTGCGGGTGTCCTGGACGATGACGTAGCCGCGGTCGGCCTCGGACTTCCTGACCTGCTCGGCGATGGCGCTCTGCGCCGCCCACTGGATGTCGCGGTCGATGGTCAGCTCGACGTCCTCGCCGGGCACCGCGGGCTTCTCGCTGGACCCGGCGGTGGGCACGCGGCGGCCGCCGGACTGGGCGTAGGTGATCTCGCCGTCCTTGCCGGAGAGCTTCTTGTCGAGGGCGGACTCCAGGCCGCCGGCGCCCTTGCCCTCGGCGTTGACGTAGCCCAGTATCCCGGCGGCGAGGTCCCCGTTGGGGTACACGCGCTTGCTGCTGTCCTCGTTGAAGACGCCGGCCAGGACGTTGGCGCCGGGGCCGTTGGCCCGCTTGTCGGCGGCGGCCTTCTCGGCGAAGACCCGCTTGAGGTCCTTGATCTGGTTCCAGACCTGCGGGGTCTGGCGGCGTGCCAGGATCACGTAGCGGCTGTTCTTCGTCCGCAGCTTGCCGGCGAGCTCGCCGGCGTCCGTGCCGAGGATGGGCGCGAGGAGGGCGGCCGCCTGCTCGGGGGCGTCGGGGGCCTTGCTCTCCTGCGGGGTGAACATCTTCGGGTCGGCGGTGATGTCGTACGCGTCGACGCTGGTGGCGAGGGCGACGCCCTTGCGGTCGGTGATCTCGCCGCGCTCGGCGGCCAGGGTGTAGCTGGTGAACCGGTTCTCGGAGGCCTTGGCGGAGTACGCGGAGGCGTCGACGGCCTGCACCTGGAGCAGCCGTACGACGAAGGCCAGCATCACCAGCGTCAGGCCGACGCTGACCAGCCGCAGCCGCGGCTTGGGACTCCCGAGCCGAATGGTGTGCGGCCCACCCCTGCGCCGCCCGGCGTCCACCCGGGGCCGATCCCCGCCCCGCGCATCGACCCGAGCCCTCTCCCCACCGGGCCGAGGCACCCGCCGCCCGTCCATGGGCGTCACACGCCCACCCCCGCCACAACAGCCCCGCCGGCGTTTGAGGCGCGGGGTCCGGGTCGGAGCCCCGTGAAGGGTCCGGGGCGGAGCCCCGGGAAACGGTGAAAGGGCGGGGTGGGGGAAAGTCCCGCAGGGGACCGCGTCACGACGTCACCTTCCCGGGGCCGGGCTGGGCTGGGGGCTGGCCGCCGCGGAGGGCGGCACGACGGCCGGCGGACCGGCGGGACTCGGAACGGCCGCCGAGGCCCCCGCAGCCGGGGGCAGGGGCGAGGGCGACGGTGACGGCGAAGCCGCCGGCGTCTCGGCCACCGCCGCACTCCCGGCCACCTCCCCGTCCGGCCCGATGAACACGGGGGTCCCGCCGGGCACCATCCCGAGCTCCTGCGCCCGGCGCTGCAGCGCATCCGGCTGCGAGTAGGCGTCCACGTCCCGCTGGAGCGCCTGCTCCTCGTCCGTGAGCGCGGTGGTCTCCTTCTTCAGCCGGGCCAGCTGGAAGGACCCCTGGTTCAGCGCCGAGTTCAGCAGCAGCAGGCTGATCAGACCGCCGGCGAGCAGCGCGACGACCAGCAGCACGAACGGCGTCCGCGCCGCCTGTCCGGAGCCCCCGCGCAACCGCCCGAGCCCTCCGGAACCCGCGCCCCCGCCCGCTCCCGCGCCCCCGGCTTTGCTCACAGGTCCGCCTCCCGGATGCGCTCGACCCCGCGGAAGCGGGCCGGCGCGGCCCGCCGGTTCTCGGCGATCTCCTCCTCGGTGGGCAGTTCCGCCCCGCGCGTGAGGAGCTTCAGCTTGGGCTGGTACTTCTCGGGCACCACCGGCAGCCCGGGCGGCGCGGTCGAGGTGGCTCCGGCGGCGAAGACCTGCTTGACGAGGCGGTCCTCCAGCGAGTGGTACGACAGCACCGCGATCCGGCCGCCGACGGCGATCCGGTCCACGGCGGCCGGAATGGCCCGCTCCAGGACCGACAGCTCGCCGTTGACCTCGATCCGCAGCGCCTGGAAGGTCCGCTTGGCCGGGTTGCCGCCGGTCCGCTTGGCGGCCTGCGGCAGGGCGTCGCGGATCAGCTCGACCAGGCGCGCACTGTTGTCGAACGGCTCCTTCTCGCGCTCGCGCACGATCGCCGAGACGATCCGCTTGGCCTGCTTCTCCTCGCCGTACTGGCGCAGGATCCGTACGAGCTCGCCCGCCGGGTAGGTGTTGAGCACCTCGGCGGCGCTGATCCCGGTCGTCTGGTCCATGCGCATGTCCAGGGGCGCGTCCTGCGCGTACGCGAACCCGCGGTCGGCCTCGTCGAGCTGCATCGAGGAGACGCCGAGGTCGAAGAGGATGCCCTGGACGGCCGGGATGCCGAGGCGGTCCAGTACGGCGGGCAGCTCGTCGTAGACGGCGTGGACGAGGGTGGCCCGGTCGCCGAAGGGCGCGAGCCGCTCGCCGGAGAGCCGCAGGGCCTCCTTGTCGCGGTCGAGGCCGATCAGGCGGGCCTGGGGGAACCGGGTCAGCAGGGCCTCGCTGTGGCCTCCGAGGCCGAGGGTGCAGTCGACGACGACGGCTCCCGGCTCCTGGAGCGCCGGGGCCAACAGGTCCAGGCACCGCTGGAGCATCACCGGGACATGTCGGGACTCGCTGGTCAAAGCGCCCTCTCAAGTAACGGCGCGGCCGGCGGACGCCGCGCCGCACACGCGGAGTGTTACCAAGGGGCCGGGCGGCCGGTGGGGCCGGGCTCCGGCCGGTTCGCGTCACTTTAGTGCAACGGTCGCCGCGGTCAACGAACCGCCCCGCGTGCCGCCCGTCCGCCTCTCCCGGAACCCCCGAAAGCCGCGAATCACCCGGTCGGCCGCCCCCGCTCACCCTTGTGGGTTAGCTCACAACAAGGCAGGTTGACGTTCTTTGTCCATCCTCTCTCCATGCCTTTACCAGCGGTGACCACTAACGTCGTAGCCATGACGACCTCCGCATCCCTCCCCGCAGAGTCCACCACCGAGGCATCCGCAGGCGGATCCGTCACCGACCGACTGGTAGCGGCGAACCGCACGTACGCCGCGCAGTTCCGGGACCCGGGCATGGACGCCCGTCCCGTTCTGCACGTGGCGGTCGTGGCCTGTATGGACGCCCGTCTCGACCTCCACGCCGCCCTCGGCCTGGAGCTCGGTGACTGCCACACCATCCGCAACGCCGGCGGTGTGGTCACCGACGACACCATCCGCTCGCTCACCATCAGCCAGCGCGCCCTGGGCACCCGCACGGTGATACTCATCCACCACACCGGCTGCGGCCTCGAAAGCCTGACCGAGGACTTCCGGCACGAGCTGGAGGACGAGGTCGGCCAGCGCCCCGCCTGGGCCGTCGAGGCCTTCCGGGACGTGGACCAGGACGTCCGCCAGTCCATGCAGCGGGTGCGGACCAACCCCTTCCTGCCCCACCGCGACGATGTGCGAGGCTTCGTCTTCGACGTGCACACCGGACTCCTGCGGGAGATCGATCCCGCCTCGTGAGTGACACAAGGCCGTAGGGCCGTCAAGAATGCGGGATGGCGCCGCCCGGAAAACCCTCCGGGCCGGCGTCCGTGTTGGGGTGGGCCGGTCATGCGCCAAGGACGTCGGCCCTGCCGGAAAGGGCCGAGGAGTACCAGGTGACGACGTATGACGACAGAGCGAGCCTCGCGGATCTGACGAGCACGGCCGAGCGCGTGCGCAGCTCCGTCGAGAGCGTGATCGAGGGCAAGCCCGAGGTCGTGCGCATCGCGCTCACCGTGCTGCTCGCCGAGGGGCACCTGCTGATCGAGGACGTCCCCGGCGTCGGCAAGACCATGCTCGCCAAGACCCTCGCCAAGTCGATCGACTGCTCGGTGCAGCGCATCCAGTTCACCCCGGACCTGCTGCCGTCCGACATCACGGGCGTCAGCATCTACGACCAGCAGCGCCGCGAGTTCGAGTTCAAGCCCGGCGCGATCTTCGCCCAGATCGTCATCGGCGACGAGATCAACCGCGCCTCCCCCAAGACCCAGTCCGCGCTGCTGGAGTCGATGGAGGAGCGCCAGGTCACCGTCGACGGCACGACCTACGCCCTGCCGAGCCCGTTCATGGTGGTCGCCACCCAGAACCCGGTGGAGATGGAGGGCACCTACCCGCTGCCCGAGGCGCAGCGCGACCGCTTCATGGCCCGCGTCTCCGTCGGCTACCCCAGCCCGGACGCCGAGCTGCAGATGCTCGACGTCCACGGCGGGCTCTCCCCGCTCGACGACCTGCAGGCCGTCGCCCACGCCCACGACGTCGTCAAGCTCATAGACGCCGTGCGCGAGGTGTACGTCGCCGAGCCGGTCCGGCGCTACGTCGTCGACCTGGTCTCCGCGACCCGCAGCCACCCCGACCTGCGCCTGGGCGCCTCGCCGCGCGCGACCCTGCACCTGCTGCGCGCCGTGAAGGCCTCGGCCGCCCTGTCCGGCCGCGACTACGTGCTGCCCGACGACGTCCAGCAGCTGGCCGGCCCGGTCCTCGCGCACCGCCTGCTGCCGACCGCTCAGGCCCAGCTGAACCGCCGCACCGCCGAGCAGGTCGTCCACGAGATCGTGCAGCGCACCCCCGTGCCGTCCGCGCACTCCCACGGCGACGTGCCGCCCGGCGCGGGCATCCGGGGCTTCTGATGGGCGCCGGTGCCCTGCGCGGCGCCGGCGGCGAGGACACCGGCGGCCGGGGCCTCGGCGGGCTGCGCGCGTCGCTGTCCGGTCTGACCACCCGCGGCCGGTCCTTCCTGGCCGCCGGGATCGCCGCCGGCCTGTGCGCGTACGTCCTGGGCCAGGGCGAACTGCTGCGGGTCGGGCTGCTGCTGGCCGCGCTGCCGCTGGTCTGCGTCCTCGCCCTGCACCGCACCCGGCACCGGGTCGCGGGCAGCCGCCTGCTCAGCCCCGTGCGCGTGGCGGCCGGCGCCGAGGCCCGGGTGCAGCTGCGCGTCGACAACGTCTCTCGGGTGCCCACGGGCCTGCTGATGCTGCAGGACCGGGTCCCGTACGTGCTCGGGCCGCGGCCCCGCTTCGTCCTGGACCGGGTCGAGCCCGGCGGGCGCCGCGAGGTGTCCTACCGGGTCCGCTCCGACCTGCGCGGCCGCTACCCGCTGGGGCCGCTCCAGCTGCGGCTGACCGACCCGTTCGGGCTGGTCGAGCTGACCCGCTCGTTCAGCAGCCACGACCTGCTGACCGTCGTCCCGCGCACCGAGGAGCTGGTGCCGGTGCGGCTGGCCGGCGAGACCTCCGGCTACGGCGACGGCAGCCGCCGCGCCCTGGCGCTGGCCGGCGACGACGACGTGATCCCGCGCACCTACCGGCGCGGCGACGACCTGCGCCGGGTGCACTGGCGCTCCACCGCCCGCTACGGCGAGCTGATGGTCCGCCGCGAGGAGCAGCCCCAGCGCAGCCGGGCCACCGTCCTGCTGGACACCCGGGACGTGGCCTTCGAGGGCGCGGGCCCCGACTCCGCCTTCGAGTGGGCCGTGTCCGCGGCCGCCTCCACCCTGGTCCACCTGCTGGAACAGGGGTTCTCCTCACGGCTGCTGACCGACGCGGGGACCACGGTGCCCGGCGAGGGCGGCGGCTTCTCCTCCGGCGGGCAGGAGTCCGCCGAGGCGGCCGGGCTGATGATGGACACCCTCGCGGTCGTCGGGCACTCCGACGGCGCCGGCCTCTCGCGCGCGTACGACGCACTGCGCAGCGGCGGCGGGGGCTTCGGCGAGACCGGCGGCGACGGGCTGCTCATCGCCTTCTTCGGGGACCTGGACGACGTACAGACGGAACTGGCGGCCAAGATGCGCGGGCGCAGCGGGGCCGCGGTGGCCTTCGTACTGGATGCGGCGCTGTGGGCCGGTCGGCCCACCGCGGTGGAGGAGCGGCTGCACCGGCTGCGCACGGCGGGCTGGACGGCCCTGGCCGTGCCGCCGGGGGTCGCGTTCGGGGAGCTGTGGCGGCAGGCCGGGAACGCTCCGCTGGGCTCGGGTGCCTCCGGGAGCCGGGCATGAGCGGGCGGGCGCGCGTCACGCTGTTCGCGTTCCTGGCGACCCTGCTGACCTCCTGGTCGCTGGCCTCGCTGGTGGAGTCGGCGGGCTGGCTGCTGCAGGCGGCCCTGCTGCTGGCCGTGCAGAGCGGGGTCGGGGCGGCGGCGCGGCGCATACCGCTCGCGCGGGCCCTGACCGTGGCCGCGCAGGTCGTGGTGTCGCTGCTGGTGCTCGCCCTGCTGTTCGCGGGGAAGGGCGAGTCCACCGGGGACGGGCCGATGGCCTACCTGGTGGGCGATTTCGCCGCCCTGTTCCGGCGGGGCGTGCAGGACGTGGCCGAGTTCGCGATCCCGGCCCCGCTGACCGACGGCATCCGGCTGCTCCTGCTCTCCGGCGTACTGCTGGTCGGGCTGCTGGTGGACCTGCTCGCGGTGACCCTGCGGACCGCCGCCGCGGCCGGACTGCCGCTGCTCGCGCTGTACTCGGTGGCGGCCGGGCTGTCCGCCGGGACCGGGGCCCACGGCGCCTGGTTCTCCTTCCTGCTGGCCGGCGGCGGCTACCTGTTGCTGCTGCTGGCCGAGGGCCGCGACCGACTGGCCCAGTGGGGCCGGGTCTTCGGCGGGGCGCCGCCCGGGCGGGTGTCGGCGGCCTCCGGGTACGGGGGTGGCGGCTCCGGCCAGGCGACCGCTCCCGTACGCACCGGGCGGCGCATCGGCGCGGTCGCGCTCGGCATCGCGCTGACCGTGCCCGCGGCGCTGCCCTCGCTCGGCGGCGGACTGCTGACGGGGCAGGGGGAGGCCGAGGGCGGCGGCAGCGGGACCGGCGGGACGATCTCGGCGGTGAACCCGCTGGTCTCCCTCCAGGGCAGCCTGAACGCGACGGACAACCGGGTGGTGCTGAAGTACCGCACGGACAGCCCGCAGCTCGGCGAGCAGTACCTGCGGATCCTGGCGCTGGACGAGTTCAACGGAGTCAAGTGGGAGGCCTCCGGGCGCACCCTGACCGACGTGCCGGAGCAGCTGCCGGCGCCGCCGGGGCTCAGCCCGCAGATCCGGCAGAACGCCACCGAGGTGCGCACCAACGTCTCGGCGGCCGACAGCTACGCGCAGCGCTACCTGCCGATGCCGTACCCGGCGACGAGCGTGGACATCCCCGGCAAGTGGCGGTTCGAGCCGGCCGGGCGGACCCTGGTCGGCGACCAGCTCGGCAAGGACCGCTTCCAGAACGTCCAGGGCGCGGTGTACACGGTGCGCAGCCTGCTGCTGCGGCCGACGGCGGCCCAGCTCCAGGCGGCGCCCGAGGCGCGGCAGGAGATCCGGGACGAGTACACGAAGCTGCCGGACAACCTGCCGCCGGTCGTCGCGGAGACGGCCCGTCAGGTGACGAAGGGCGCGAAGGACGACTACGCGCGGGCGGTGCGGCTGCAGGACTGGTTCGCGGTCGGCGGCGGCTTCCGCTACGACACGAAGGTGGCCTCGGGCACGGGACCGCAGGCGATCGCCCGGTTCCTCGCGGACAAGGAGGGCTTCTGCATCCACTTCGCCTTCTCGATGGCGGCGATGTCGCGCTCGCTCGGGATCCCGGCGCGGGTGGCGGTCGGCTTCACGCCGGGCGAGAAGCAGTCGGACGGCACGGTCAACGTGACCATGCGGGACGCGCACGCCTGGCCGGAGCTGTACTTCGAGGGCGTGGGCTGGACCCGGTTCGAGCCGACGCCTCGTCAGGGCATCACGCTGCCGGACTACTCGCGCTCCGAGCGGCCCGCGGCGCAGCCTTCCGCGCCGGCGCCGCTGCCGTCGCAGAGCTCGGCGCAGCCGTCGGCGGCCCCGTCGAAGGCGGACGACTGCCCGCCGGAGCTGGCCCGGCTCGGCGAGTGCGGGAAGAAGGCCCCGGAGTCGGGCGCCGGCGGCAAGGACGACGGCGTGTCGGTGGGGGCGGTCCTGGCCTGGACGGGTGGCGTACTGGTCCTGCTGGGGCTGCCGCTGCTGCCGCTGTTGTGGCGCTCGCGGGTCCGTGCCCGGCGGCTTGCGGCGGGCGCCGTCCTGCCGGCCTGGGAGGAGCTGGGCGACGCGGCCTGGGACGTGGGCATCGCCCCCGACGGGGCGCTGTCGCCGCGGCGGGCCGCCGACCGGCTGGTGCGGCTGGGGCCGCTGGAGCAGGACGCCGCGGCTGCGGTGTACCGGGTCGCCGGGGCGGTGGAGCGGGTGCTGTACGCCCGGCCGGGCGCCGTCGGGGAGGCCGTGTACGAGGGGTTGGCCGCGGATGTGCTGGTGGCGCGGGCGGCGCTGCTGGAGCGGGCCGGGCGGTGGGGGCGGCTGCGGGCGCTGCTGCTGCCGCGGTCCGGGGTGCGGGTGCGGTGGGCTGTTGCGGGGCGTTGCTCGGCGGCCGCCGCCGGGGTTCGTGACCGGCTGGCCAGGGTCGGTGCGCGGCTGGGGGCGCTGGGGCAGAAGTTGCGGCTTCCGCTGAGGGGCCGGGGCTGAGCGGGCTGGGCTGAGGGGGCGGGTGCGGCTGGGCGCTGCCTTTCCCCTCCCCGCCCCTTCCCGAAACCGGGGGCTCCGCGCCTCAAACGCCGGCGGGGCTGGATCGAAACACGCCGACGCGGCGAGGCTCGATCCCCCCGAGCCCCGCCGCGTCGGCGTTACTGCATCACCGGGTCCCCCGGGTCCCCTGACCCCTTCCCGGTCGCGGCGCAGGTACCCGGTCCGCACCGGCCGCCCCGTGTCGGCGGTCCGGACCGGGTTCCCGTCCGTTGCCCCCAGTCTGGCGTCTGCGCAGGTGGGAGCCCATCCGCGCAGGTACTCATCCGACGTCTGGGTACGCGTACTCAGGCCGGGCGGCGGGCCGGGGCGGGCCCCACCAGTTGTACGCGGCCCCCGCGCCCCGCGGCACCGCCGATCGGGGGTCACCACCCGTCAGCGGTTGCCGCTGACCCGTCCCCGCAGCAGCAGCGACAGCGCCGAGTGCACGTCGTCCAGCGAGCGCTCGCTCTGGAAGGACTGCCAGTCCAGCGCGGCCACCAGGACCATCCCCACCAGTGCGGCGGCCGTCAGCGGCACGTCGATCTCCGCGCTCAGCTCACCGCGCTCCACGCCCTCGCGCAGCACGGTCTCGACGACGGCCACCGCCTCCTGCCGGACCACCATGAGCGTGGACTGCCAAGTCCTGTTGGTCCGCCACAGCTCGGCCACGTACAGCTGCGTGAAGGCGGGGTAGCGGTCGATGAAGACGAGGCCGGCGCGGATCATCGCGTCGAGGGCCTCGACCCGGCTGCCGCCGCTCGCCTCGGTCGACTCCGCCGCCGCCCGCAGGGAGGCGGTGAGCAGGCCGACGCCGTGCCGCAGCAGCTCCTCGAACAGCTCGTTCTTGCTCGCGAAGTTGTAGTAGACGGTGCCCTTCGCGACGCCCGCCCGCTCGGCGATCTCGTCGACCGTGGTCGCGGAGAAGCCCTGCTCGGCGATGAGCGTGACGGCTGCTTCGTAGAGCTTCTGGCGCGTCGCCTGCCGGCGGCCGCCGCCGACGCTCGTGCCGGCGCTGGTGCTGCTGCTTTCCATGGCGCTGATTCTCACAGGTCAACCGATCTCTGCGGGCCCGGTCACAGGCTCAGTTCGGGGTGGAGCCGGTCCATCGTCCAGACCTGCTTGCCGCGGGCGGCGAGCGAGGTCAGGGCGAGGGCGCCCACGGTGAAGGCCACCAGGACGGCGCTGCCCTGCCAGACGGGGGTGAGGTCGCCGCCGGTGATGAGGCGGCGCAGGCTCTCGACGATGTACGACATCGGCAGGTACGGGTGGATGTCGTTGAAAAAGTCCGGGCTGGTCTGCACGGGGTAGGTGCCGCCCGCCGAGGTCAGCTGGAGCATCAGGAAGGCCAGGACCAGGATCCGGCCCGCGGCCCCGAACTTGGCGTTCAGCCACTGCACGATCGCCGCGAAGCAGCCGGTGACCAGGACCAGGAAGCCGATGGTCAGGGCCGGTCGGGCCATCTGGAGGCCGAGGCCGGGCGCCCAGTGCAGGACGGACATCAGGGCGGCCACCTGGAGCGTGCCGAGCCCGGCGACGGGCAGCCAGCCGGCGAGGGCGATCCGCCAGGGCGAGGCGCCGGCGGCCAGGGCCCGCTTGTTCATCGGCGCGATCAGCATGTACGCGACCATCGCGCCGACCCAGAGGGACAGCGGGATGAAGTACGGGGCGAAGCCGGTGCCGTAGTTGGGCGCCTTGTGCAGGGACTGGTTGGCGAGCTTGACCGGGTCGGCCATGACCTGGGTGCGGGCGTCGCGCTGCTGCTGGTCGTAGTCCGGGATCTTGTCCACGCCCTGGTGCAGGCCGTCGGCGAGGGCGCCGTTGCCGTCGACGAGCTTGTACAGGCCGCCGTCGAGGCTGTGGGCGCCGTCGCCGATCTTGGCGACGCCGTTGCCGAGGGCCTCGGATCCGTCGCTGGCCTTGCCCAGGCCGCTGTGGAGCTGTGCCATGCCGGTCGCGACCTTGTGGGCCCCGGTGTTGAGGGCGTTGATGTCGGCGATCTTCGCATCGAGCTTGTCGGAGAGGCCGGGGGCGCCTGCTGCGAGCTTGCGGGCCTGCTTCTCCAGATCGGTGAGCTCCTTGCGGAGGGCGGACAGGTCACCGCCCGAGTCCTTGACCAGCGTGTCCACGTCGCCGGTGAGCTGGGCGGCCTCGGCAGTGGTGTCCTTCAGCTTCGCCAGCTTCGTGCAGGCGGCCGGCAGCGGCTTGGGGGCGGACCCCGTGCAGGTGCTGGCGTAGGTGTCCGCGGCCAGCGCCGCGGCCTGCTTGCTGACCTTGGCTGCGGCGGGGGCCTTCTTGCTGAAGGTCTCCAGGTGGTTGTTGACGACCTTGGCGGTGTCCGCGACGAGCAGGGCGGTGTCGGCGAGCTGCTTGGGGTTTTCCAGGTAGGGGCGGACCTGGGAGGCGACGCCGTTGAACCCGTCGGCGAGCTTCTGAGTGCCGTCGGCGATGCTCTGCGTACCGGTCTCCAGCTTGCCCGCGGCCGAGTCGAGCTTGTTCAGCCCGCCGGTCAGCTCGCCGTTCTTCTCCTCGGCGGTGTCGAGGGCCTCGGCGATCTTCTTGGCGCCCTCCTGGGCGTCGCTCGCGCCGTTCTTGAGCTTGTCGGCGCCGTCGGCGGCCTCGGCGGTCTTGTCGTGCAGGTCGGAGAAGCTGACGAAGATCTTGTCGAGGAACTTGCGGGAGGCGTTGGTGGACGCCGCCGAGCGGACCTCGGAGAAGACGGTACGGGAGATCGAGCCGACGATGTAGTTGTTCGCGTCGTTGGTGCGGACCTGGAGCGCGCCGGTGGTCGGGTCGGCGCCGGAGCTGGAGGCGATCCGCTCGCTGAAGTCGGCCGGCATGGTCAGGGACAGGTAGTACGTCCCGTTCTCCAGGCCCTTGGCGGCCTCTTCGGCGTTCACCTCGTGCCAGTCGAAGGTCTTGCTGGAGTGCAGCTTCTTGGTGATCTCGGCGCCCGCGTCGAGGCGGTTGCCCTCGACGGTGGCGCCCTTGTCGGCGTTGACGAGGGCGACGGGCACCTTGTCGAGGCGGCTGTACGGGTCCCAGAAGGACCACAGGTACAGGGCTCCGTAGAGCAGCGGCAGCAGGAGCAGCGCGACGAGGGCGGCCCGGGGCAGCTTCCCCCGCCCGAACCGCTTCAGCTCAAGCGCGGCCAGCTTCGGCGAGCGCATCGTCCGCCCCCTTCGTGTCGTCGGTGTCGGTCTTGTCTTCTGCGGTGGTGGTCTTGGCTGCGGGGTCGCTGCCGCCCTCGGCCGCGGCGTCCGTGCGGAGGACCGTCACGTCCTCGGGGGCCTGGCTGCACACCGCGAGGACGGTGGTGCCCGCCTCGGCGATCGAGCGGAGCATGGCCCAGGCGTCGGCGCGTTCGGTGTCCGAGAGCTTGAGGTCGAGGTCGTCGAGGGCCAGCAGGCGCGGGGCGCCCAGCAGGGCGATGGCCACGGACAGCCGGACCGCCTCCAAGCGGTCGAGGTCCCGGACGGAGGTGCGGGGGCCCTTGGGCAGGGTGTCCAGGTCCAGGCCTGCGGCGGCCAGGGCGGCGTCGATCCGGTCCGTGCTCGCGGTGCGGCGCTCGGCGCGCGGGCGCAGCAGAGCGCGTACGGGGCCCTCGTAGCGGCGCTGGAGCAGTGCGCCCTCGCGCAGCTGCTCGGCGACGGTCAGGGCCTGGTCGAGGTCGTTGACCCCGGAGACCGGGCCCAGGGCGGCGATCCGGCGGACGGCCGCCATCCGCTTCGGCAGGCGGTGGCCGGCGATCTCGGCGCGGCCCTCGGTGGGCTTCATGCGCCCGGTGAGGGCGAGGAGCAGGCAGGTCCGGCCGCTGCCGGAGGGGCCTTCGACGGCGATGAGCGAGCCGGGCCCGGCATTGATGCCCACGCCGCGGAACACCCAGCCGCGCGGGCCCTTCAGTCCGAAGTCCTCGGCTTTGACGGCCGCGCCGTGCGGGCTGTCCACGCCGGCCCCCTCTCTTTTGAACTGACCGGTCAGTTCAAAAGCTAGCACCCGGTGCGGCCTTGCGCGCGGCGGGGGCCGTCCGACCCCGGCCCGACCCCGCAAAACCGCAGGTCGGGGCGATTGTCAGTGGTCCACGTCACGATGGTCCCGAGGGCACAGAACACCGCGCCCACGACTGAGCAGTACGCAACGACAGGAGGTTCGTCATGGCCACACCGTCCCCGTCCCCTGTCCACCCCGTCCCGCGCCGGTCGGCCGCACCGCCGGCCGCGCTCGACCTGCTCGCCAAGGCCCGCGCCGGGCTGGCCGAGGCCGCCCTGCTGACCCGTCCCAACGAGCGCTACGCCACGGCCCATCTGGCCGCCCTGCGCGTCGCCGCCGCCGTGCTCGCCGCGCGCGGCCGGCCCGAACCGGCGCACCCGCGGCGGCGGCCCCGCATCCGCAGCGCCTGGGAGGTGCTCCCGGAGCTCGCGCCGGAACTGGCCGAGTGGAGCTCCCTGTTCGCCTCGGGCGCCGAGCGCCGGGCCCGGGCCGAGGCCGGGATACGCGACGCCGCGAGCGCGGAGGACGCGGACTACCTCGTGCGCGCCGCGGCGATGTTCCTGCGGCTGGTCGAGCGGATGCTCGCTCTCCAGCCGGTGGCGCAGACCCTGCCCCAGCCCCGTGCGGAGCGTCCGGACGCGGGATGAGCTGCACGGCTGCCGGAGGCAATAGGGTGGGGCTCGCATCGACCACTCTCACCGCGCCGAGGAGTCATCAGCCGTGTCGGACACTTCCCGCCCCCGTGCCTCCCTCCGCACCGCCGTGGTGTGGGAGCTCCTCAAGGAGGCACTCGACCGCCGGGTGAAGGCGACCGGGCGGGACGTGCTGGACGTACTGGACACCGGTGGCGGCACGGGCAAGTTCGCCGTGCCGCTGGCGCGCCTGGGGCACCGGGTCACCGTGGTCGACCCCAGCCCCAACGCGTTGTTCGGGCTGGAGCGCCGGGTCGCCGAGGCCGGCGTCGCCGACCTGGTCCGCGGTGTACAGGGCGATGCCCAGGGACTGCTCGACGTCGTCGACCGGGAGGCGTACGACATCGTGCTCTGCCACGGCGTGTTGGAGTACGTGGACGACCCGGCCGAGGGTGCGGCCAACGCCGTGGCAGCGCTGCGCCCCGGCGGCACGCTCAGCCTGCTCGCCGCGGGCCTCGGCGGAGCCGTGCTCGCCCGCGCCCTGGCCGGCCACTTCACCGAGGCCCGCGCCGCGCTCACCGACCCGGCCGGGCGCTGGGGCGCCGGTGACCCGGTCCCGCGGCGCTTCACCGCCGAGCAGCTCACCGAGCTGGTCGCCGGGACCGGCCTGGAGGTCGGCGCGGTGCACGGCGTCCGCGTCTTCGCCGACCTCGTCCCGGGCGTCCTCGTGGACACCGAGCCGGGGGCCGGTGAGGCGCTGCTGCGCCTGGAGGAGGCCGCCGCCGAGCTGCCCGCCTTCCACGCGATCGCCACCCAGCTGCACGTCCTCGGCGAGAAGCACGCCTGATCCGCATCCGGTCCGCGCTTCAGGCAGTCGCTGCGGACCCGGCGGAGAGCCTCCGCCGCGGAGATCCGCGCCGTATGATCGGGACAGCCACCGGCATGGCCCGCGGATCAATGGGGAATAAAGCGCCTCAGTGACCGCACCTGGCGGCGGTACGGTTTTGCTCAGTGCTTTTTGATGTGGGGCAGCGCCCTTCCCGGCAGTGCATTTCCAACCTGGCGTGGAGGGCGGGTATCACGGGGGCGATTCCCCGCCTATCCTGAAGGGGACCCCTGGTCGCTACCCCCCGCGACCGACGGATGAGGAGGACTCCCGTGCCGCTCTCGGAGCACGAGCAGCGAATGCTCGAGCAGATGGAGCGAGCGCTGTACGCCGAAGATCCCAAGTTCGCGACAGCGCTTGAGGGAAGCGGACTGCGTACGTACACCCGGCGACGGGTCTACCAGGCAGTCGCAGGCATTGTGGTGGGTATCGCGCTCCTCATGACCGGTGTGATCGTCCCGAACGTACTCTGGGTCAGCGTGGTGGGTTTCCTCGTCATGCTGGGCTGTACGGTCCTCGTGGTCACCGGTTGGCGCAAAGCGCCCAAGCCTGGCGAGCAGCCCGTCTCCGGCATGGCAGGCGGTTCGGCCCACGGCCGCAACCGGCAGCGGCGGTCGATGATGACCCGCATCGAGGAGCGGTGGCAGCGCCGCCGCGACGAGCAGGGGCAGTAGGCCCCGGACAGACACGGGTGAGGGGGCGGCTGCCGCACGGCGGCCGCCCCCTCACGGCTCTGCCCTCGCTGCCCTCGCGGAGGACCTGCCGGTTCGGGCCGCGCTGCGGCATGATGTCGGCGTGAGTGTGCTCCCCCTGGTCTTCACCAGCGGCTGGGCCAGCGGGATCAACGCCTACGCCGTGGTCCTCCTGCTCGGCGTCTTCGGCGCGACCGGAATGACGGACGAGGTGCCCGCCTCCCTGCAGCGCACCGATGTGCTCGTCGTCGCGGGCGTGCTCTTCCTCTGCGAGGCCGTCGCCGACAAGATCCCCTACGTGGACTCCGTCTGGGACTCCGTCCACACCGTGATCCGGCCGGTCGCCGGAGCCGTCATCGGCGCCCTGCTGGCCGGGCAGAGCGGCTCGCTCCCCGACCTCGCCGCCGGGGCGATCGGCGGCTCCACCGCGCTGGCCAGCCATGCCGTCAAGGCCGGCACCCGCATGGCCGTCAACACCTCGCCCGAGCCGTTCAGCAACATCGCCCTCAGCACCGCCGAGGACCTCGGCGTCGCGGGGATCGTCACCTTCGCCATGTTCCACCCCGGAGCCGCCGCGGTCATCGCCGCCGTCCTGCTGGCGGCCGGCCTGGCCGTCCTGGTCTTCCTGTGGACCCGGATCCGCCGCTTCCTGCGCCGCCGGGCCCGGCGCCGCGAGGAGAGACGGCTCGCCGCCGGGGCCCGGGCGGCCACGGGCCCACCCGGCTGACCCCGCCTCCCCGCTCGATAAGGTCAGCCGCATGGCACGAATTGCGGTGATCGGCGCCGGCATGGGCGCGATGGCCACGGCGGCCCGGCTGGCCGTGGCGGGGCACCAGGTGACGGTGTACGAGCAGGGTCCGACGTACGGAGGCGCGGTCGGCCGCTACGAGCGGGACGGCTTCGTCTTCGACACGGGACCGGGGCTGCTGCACCTGCCGGCCGTCTACCGCGACCTGTTCGTCAAGACCGGCAAGCGGCCCCTGGAGGACTGCGTCGACCTGGTCCAGGTCGACCCGGCCGTCCGGCACGTCCTCGCCGACGGGGCGGAGGTCAGTCTCCCCGGCGCCTCCCGCGGCGGCGCCGCGGCGGCCCTCGACCGTGCCTTCGGCGCGGGCTCCGGCGACCGCTGGAACGAGGTGCTGAACCGGGCCCGCGACGCCTGGGACGCCACCCGCCGCCCCCTGCTGGAGGAGCCGCTGCGGCCCGACTGGCAGGTCCTCGGCCGCGACCCGTACCCGGCCGTGCGGCGCAGCGGCCTGCTTCGCCGCCGGCCGCCGACCCTCGCCGAGATCGCCGGGCGCGAGCTGGGCGGGCCGCTGGGCGAGCTGCTGGCCGCCCGCGTCGAGGCGTACGGGATCGACCCCGCCGGCGCCCCGGCCGCCGCGGCCGTGCTGCCGTACATGGAGCAGACCTTCGGCAGCTGGTACGTGCGCGGCGGGATCCGGGCCCTGGCCACCGCCGTGTACGAGCGCTGCCTGGAGCGGAAGGTCGTCTTCGCCTTCGACACCCCGGTACGGGAGGTACTGGAACGCGAGGGCCGGGCGGCCGGGCTGCTGCTCGCCGACGGCACCGAGGCCGAGGCCGACCACGTCGTCTGCGGGACCGACCCCCGGCGGCTCGGCGTACCGCTCCCGCCGGACGGCGTCCCCGCCCGCGGAGCCGGCGTGCGCAGCCGGTACACCCTCCTGCTCGCCCTGCGCGGCGCCCGCCCGGAAGGCGCCGCCCACCGCACCCTCGTCCACTCCCCCGGCGGGCTGCTCACCGTCCTGCGCCCCGACGACCCGGGCACCCGCCCCGACGCCGGACACGAGGCGGTCACCGTGAGCGTGGCGTGCGGGCCGGAAGGGGTGGCCCCGGACCGGGTCGACGGCCTGCTGGACCTCGCGGCACGGGCCGTTCCGGACCTGCGCGAGCGGCTGCTGTGGTCCGAGGTGCGCACCCCGGCCGACGTCGAGGCGGCCACGGGCGCGGTGGGCGGCGCGGTGCCCCCGCCGGCGCTCGCCGGGGCCGGCGGCCGGCTGCTCTACCCGGCCAACTCCACGGCCCTGCCCGGGCTGTACCTGGCGGGCGGCTGGGCGCACCCCGGCGGCGGACTCGCGCACGCCGGGATGACCGGGGCGCTGGTGGCCGGGCTGATCGTGGAGGGCGCGGGCTTCCGCGGCTCCCAGTGACGGGCCGCCGGACGCGCCCGAGCCCCTGTCGGCGGTGCCGGCAGGGGCTCGGGCGGGGGGTGCGGGGGCCGCGGTCTCAGTAGCGGTACTGCTCGTACTCGCCGCTGCCCTGGTACGGGTACTGCTGGGGCTGCTGCTGCGGCTGCTGCGGGTAGGGCCCGGTCTGGTCGTCCGCCGGGTAGGGCTGGGCCACGTCCCGCTGCTGCGGCACCCAGACCCCGCCGGGCGGGGTGTCCATGGAGTACTGCTCCTGCGCGGCCGTGCCGTACGGGTCGGGGGTGTGGCCGGTGTACGGGGTGTAGTCGTAAGGCTGCTGCGGGATGACGCCGCCGCTGGTGCCGATGTACGGGTCCGAGTAGGCGGCGTAGACCTGCTGGTCGCCGCCCGCGGGGTAGCCGCCGGAGTAGTCGTAGCCGACACCCGCGGTGTGCGGGTCCTGGTAGGCGGCGTACCCGTGGGCATCCTGCTCGGCCGTGGTGAACGGCGAGGCGAACGGAGCCGTCTGCGCCGCGTCGGCGGCGGGCGCGAAACTCTGTATCCCGTACGAGCCGGTCTCGTCGGGCAGCGGCTCCGGGCTGTAGACCTCGGCCGCGTCGCCGTCGGCCGGCGCGTCCGCCGCTTCGGCGGCCCCGTACTCCAGCGCGGTCACCTCGAGCGAGGGCTCGGGGCGCGGGCCGCCCGCCCGGCGGCGCCGCGAGCCGCCGGCGGCCTGCCCCTTCGCCGTGGAGCCCTTGCCGCCGCCCTTGCCCTTGCCCTTGCCGCCGCTCTTGCCGCGGCGGATCGCCCAGCCGGCCTCGAAGCCCTTGCGGAAGGACAACGTCACCAGCGTCTGGCCCACCGCGAACGCGAGCGCGCCCACGGCGATGACCGGCACCGACGGCAGCACCACCCCGGCGACCACGCCGAGGAACCCGGCGAACGCGAGCAACCGCCAGCGCAGCCGGGCCTTGTACTGCATCAGGACCTCGGCAAGCAGCCACAGCGCGACGAAACCGAACGCGATGTAGAGGACCGTCATTCCCATGCGTGGCACCCCTCGGTACGGCCGCCCTGGGAACGGCCGATCAGGCCCGCTGGTGCAGGCCCAGATTCTCGTAGATCTCGAGAGTCGCCGTGGAGTTGTTCAGCGTGATGAAGTGCAGCCCCGGGACACCCTCGGACTGCAGTCGCGCGCAGAACTCCGTGGCGAACTCGATCCCCATGGAGCGTACAGCGGCCGGATCGTCCTTGACGGCGAGCATGCGCTCTTTCACGGCCTCGGGGAAGACGGCGTTGCTGAGTTGGGGCAGCCGGTCGAGCTGCTTGATGGCCACAACAGGCATGACCTCAGGGATGATCGGCGTCTCGCAGCCGGCCTTTTCGACGCTGTCGCGCAGCCGCAGATAGTTCTCGGGATCGAAAAACATCTGGGTGATCGCATAATCGGCGCCCGCGCGGCACTTGTCCACGAAGTGCCGGATGTCCGTGTTCCAGTCCTCCGAACGCGGGTGCATCTCGGGGAAAGCGGCCACGCCCACGCAGAAGTCGCCGGATTCCTTGAGCAGTCGGACCAGGTCGGCCGCGTAGTGCACGCCGTCGGGGTGCGCGACCCACGGACCCATGGGGTTGCCCGGCGGGTCGCCGCGCACGGCGAGCATGTTGCGGATGCCTGCGTCGGCGAACTGGCCGATCACGTTGCGCAGCTCGGCGATCGAGTGGTCGACGGCGGTGAGGTGCGCGACGGGCGTGAGGGTGGTGTCCGCGGCGATCTGCTGGGTGGCCTTCACGGTGCCGCCACGGGTGGAGCCGCCGGCGCCGTACGTCACGGAGACGAAGCTGGGGCCCACCGCCTCGATGCGGCGCAGCGCGTTCCAGAGGTTGCGCTCGCCGGTCTCGGTCTTGGGAGCCCAGAACTCGAAGGAGTACGAGGGGTCCCCGGACGCGAGCAGATCGCGGACCGTGCGTGCACGGTCCGTTCGGGTGGAAGCGGTTCCAAGGGCCATACGGGCAGGTTAGACGCGCGTCCGCGGACACCGAAGCGGCGTCCACCCATTGGACACGATTTTGGACAGTGGGCGGGGGTGGCCACCGGGGCCGGCCAGGGGCCGGGCCTCAGGCGAGCCGGGCCCGGACGCGCTTGGCCAGGTCGGCCGCGGCGGCGCCGGGGTCGGAGGCCTCGGTCAGGGCGCGGACGACGACGATGCGGGTGGCGCCGGCGTCGAGGACCTCGTCGAGGTTGTCTGCGTCGATCCCGCCGATGGCGAACCAGGGGCGGTCCTGCTCCAGGGAGGCCGCGTACCGGACGAGGCCCAGGCCGGGGGCGTGGCGGCCGGGCTTGGTGGGGGTCGGCCAGCAGGGGCCGGTGCAGAAGTAGTCCACGCCGGGCTCGGCGGCCGCCGCGGCCACCTCGTCCTCCGCGTGGCAGGACCGCCCGATCAGGACGCCCTCGCCCAGGATCGCGCGGGCGGCGGGGACGGGGATGTCGCCCTGGCCCAGGTGCAGGACGTCGGAGCCGATGGCGTGCGCGACGTCGGCGCGGTCGTTGACGGCGAGGAGCTTGCCGTGGCGGCGGGCGGCCTCGGCGAAGACCTGGAGGTGCTCCAGCTCCTCGCCGGCCTCCATGCCCTTGTCGCGGAGCTGGACGATGTCCACGCCGCCGGCCAGGACGGCGTCGAGGAACTCCGGGAGGTCCCCCTGCCGCTTGCGGGCGTCCGTGCACAGGTAGAGCCGGGCGTCGGACAGCTGGGCGTTCGCGGACATGGGGGTCCCCCTCGTGGGCACGATGCCGGGCCGCCGCGGTGGGCGGCGGCCGGGCAGCGCGGGTGGATCGGTGGGCTCAGGTACGGGTCAGAGGGCGAGCGCCTGGGCGCGGCGCTTCACCTCCGTGCCGCGATTCTCGCTCAGCGCCTGCACCGGGGTGCCGGGCAGGGTCGGGTCCGCGGTGAAGAGCCACTCCAGCATCTCCTCGTCGGAGAAGCCGTCGTCGCGCAGGACGGTCAGCAGGCCGGGCAGGCCCTTGACCAGCTTGTCGCCCGCGATGAAGGCGGCGGGCACCTGGAGGGCGCGGTTCTCACCGCGGCGTACGGCGATCAGCTGACCTTCCTTGACCAGCTGGCGGACCCGGGTCACTTCGATGTCGAGCATCTCGGCGATGTCGGGGAGGTACAGCCAGTCGGGGACAAGGGCATCGATCTTTGCGTCAATCTCGGTCACGGCACAAGCCTGCCACCTCCCACCCCCGCCCGGCACCCAAGCCACCCCATCCGTGGCCCCGCCCCGGACCCATCCGGCCCCGACCCACACCGGCCCGCCCCGCACCGGGCCGGGGCCCACCGGCTCCCGGGCCGCGCGCCCGGCCCGTCCAGCCCCCGGCTCCGCCGCCACCCACCCCGGCCATCGAAAAGCCGGGGTCCGGCAACTCCAGCCCCGTCGGCGATCGAGGCGCGGGGGGCCGGGGGGCGAGGGCCGCTAGGCGGTGGCGGACTTTATGGGGGTGGACGGGTCGGACAGTTTGGCCGGGTCCATCTGGGCGCCCGTTTCGATCAGGCGGCGGGCCTGGGCGAGGTCCCGCGGCCGGCCCACCGCGAGGATCGCGACCAGGGAGCCGGCCCGCAGCCAGCACACCGTCCAGGCGGACTCTCCCGGGTCCCCCCGCCACAGCAGGGTGTCCGCACCGGCGTGGTGGCCGGCGTACTGGACGAAGCGGCCGAACTGCTCGGACCAGAAGTACGGCACCGGGTCGTAGACCTCCAGCGGCCCCGGCCCCCCGCCGGCCAGGATGTTCGCCGCGACGACCCGCGGCCCCTGCAGCGCGTTGTCCCAGTGGTGCACCAGCAGCCGCGCCCCGTACCGCCCGGACGGGAAGGACGCGCAGTCGCCGACCGCGTACACCCCCGGCAGGGACGTCCGCAGGTGGGCGTCGGCCGTGACCGAGCCGTCCGGCCCGAGCTCGACGCCCGAGCCGGCCAGCCACCGCGTCGCGGGCCGCGCCCCGATGCCGACGACCACGGCCCCGGCCGGCAGCTCGCGGCCGTCCGCGAGCAGGACCCGCCCGGACTCGACCGAGGCCACCTTGGCCGAGGTCAGCAGGGCCGCGCCCACCTCCTCGTACCAGGCGGCCATGGGCGCCGCGACCTCGGCCGGGAGGGCACCCGCCAGCACCCGGTCCGCCGCCTCGACCACGGTCACCGCGCAGCCCGCCTCCCGCGCCGCGGTGGCGAACTCCGCGCCGATCCACCCCGCGCCGACGACCACCGTCGCCGGGGACTGCGCCAGCACCGGCCGCAGCCGCGCCGCGTCGTCCAGGGTGCGCAGCAGGTGGACGCCGGGGACCCCCTCCGCACCCGGGAGGGTCAGCGGCTCGGCCCCGGTCGCCAGCACGAGGACCCCGTACGGGACCGGCCCGGCCTCGGTGTCCAGCTCGCGGTCGGCGGCCCGCAGCCCGGTGACCTCCACTCCGAGCCGCAGCTCGATGCCGAGGCCCTCGAAGTCCACGTCGAAGGCGGAGTGCTCGGCCTTGCCGAGGAGCACCGCCTTGGACAGCGGGGGCCGGTCGTACGGCTGGTGGGGTTCGGCGCCCAGCAGGGTCACGGGGCCGGTCCACCCCTGCTCGCGGAGGGCGACCGCGGTCTGCACTCCGGCCATTCCGGCGCCGACGATGACGACGCCGTTCTCAGTCTCTTCCGTCTGCTCGCTCACATCCCCCAGCGTAGTCAACTGACGATCAGTCAGGAATCCGGCACCGCCGGGCACGGCCCCCCGCCCGGCATCCGGCACACTCCCCCTCCGCCGAGGCGAGCGGCTAGGGTGGCCATCGTTACCCATCGCGGGAGTCCGGACGTACCGGGCTGAGAGGGAGGCTGACCGGCCTCCGACCGTACGAACCTGATCCGGGTCATGCCGGCGAAGGGAGGGGCTGGAAGCCCATGCATTCATCCCGGAAGGGATCCGACGTCCTCGTCATCGGGGGCGGGATCATCGGCCTGGTCACCGCCTGGCGGGCGGCCCGCCGCGGGCTGCGCACCGCGCTCGCGGACCCCGCACCCGGCGGCGGCGCCGCCCGGGTCGCGGCGGGCATGCTCGCCGCGGTCACCGAGCTGCACTACGGCGAGGAGACCCTGCTCGGCCTCAACCTCGCCTCCGCCGCCCGCTACCCCGAGTTCGCCGCCGAGCTGGCCGACGCCAGCGGCGGCCTGGACATCGGCTACCGCGCCTGCGGCACCCTCGCCGTGGCCCTCGACGCCGACGACCGGCTCCACCTGCGCGAACTGCACGCCCTGCAGCGCCGCTGCGGCCTGGAGTCCGAGTGGCTCACCGGCCGCGAGTGCCGCCGGCTGGAGCCGATGCTCGCCCCGGGCGTGCGCGGCGGGCTGCGCGTGGACGGCGACCACCAGGTCGACCCGCGCCGGCTGGCCGCCGCCCTGCTGGCCGCCTGCGAGAACGCCGGCGTGGAGATCCACCGGGCGAGCGCCGGGCGGCTGCTGGTCGCCGCCGACCGGGCCGTCGGCGCGGCCCTCGACGACGGCACCGAGCTGTACGCGGACCAGGTGGTGCTGGCCGCGGGCTCGCTCAGCGGCCGGCTGGCCGGCGTACCGGACGAGGCGCTGCCGCCCGTCCGGCCGGTGAAGGGGCAGGTGCTGCGCCTGACCGTGCCGGCGGCGTACGCGCCGTTCCTGTCGCGGACGGTACGGGCGGTCGTGCGCGGCAGCCACGTGTACCTGGTGCCGCGGGAGAACGGCGAGCTCGTCGTCGGCGCCACCAGCGAGGAACTCGGCTGGGACACCACGGTCACCGCCGGCGGGGTGTACGAACTGCTGCGCGACGCCCACGAATTGGTGCCCGGGATCACCGAACTCCCGCTGACCGAGACCCTGGCGGGCCTGCGGCCCGGCTCCCCGGACAACGCCCCGCTGCTCGGGCCGACCGTACTGGCCGGGCTGCACCTGGCCACCGGGCACTACCGCAACGGGGTGCTGCTGACCCCGCTCACCGGCGACGCGCTCGCCGACCTGCTGACCACGGGCGCGCTGCCGGAGATCGCCCTCCCGTTCAGCCCGCTCCGCTTCTCCGCTGCACGTCAGGAGTCGTACGCATGACCATCTCCGTCAACGGCGAGCCGCGGGAGATCGCGGCCGGGACCACGCTCGCGTCGGTGGTCGCCACCCTCACCACGGCGCCGTCCGGCGTCGCGGCCGCCCTCAACGAGACCGTGGTGCCGCGCGGGCAGTGGCCGCTGACCGCGGTCGGCGAGGGCGACCGGATCGAGATCCTCACCGCGGTCCAGGGAGGCTGAGCACGATGGCCGACGACACCTTCGAACTGGGCGGCCGGAACTTCTCCTCCCGCCTGATCATGGGCACCGGCGGGGCGCCGAGCCTGGAGGTACTGGAGCACGCCCTGATCGCCTCCGGGACCGAGCTGACCACGGTCGCGATGCGGCGTCTCGACCCGACCGTGCAGGGCTCGGTGCTCTCCCTGCTGACCCGGCTCGGGATCGCGGTCCTGCCGAACACCGCCGGCTGCTACACGGCCGGCGAGGCCGTGCTGACGGCCCGGCTGGCGCGGGAGGCGCTCGGCACGGACTGGATCAAGCTGGAGGTCATCGCGGACGAGCGGACGCTGCTCCCGGACGGGGAGGAGCTGCTGGACGCCGCGGAGACGCTGGTGGACGACGGGTTCACGGTGCTGCCGTACACGAACGACGATCCGGTGCTCGCGCGGAAGCTGGAGGATGCGGGCTGTGCGGCGGTCATGCCGCTGGGGTCGCCGATCGGGTCCGGGATGGGGATCCGCAATCCGCACAACTTCGAGTTGATCGTGGAGCGGGCGGGTGTGCCGGTCATCCTGGACGCGGGGGCCGGTACGGCGTCGGACGCCGCCCTCGCCATGGAACTGGGCTGCGCCGGGGTGATGCTGGCCTCGGCGGTGACGCGGGCCCAGGCCCCGGCCCTCATGGCCGCGGCCATGAGGGATGCGGTTTCGGCGGGCCGGCTCGCCTTCCGGGCCGGCCGCATCCCCCAACGCCGGTTCGCGGAACCGTCGTCCCCGATGGCGGGCCGCCCCGCCTTCGACCCGGAACGCCCGGCCTTCTGACCGGCCCCCGGCCGCTGCGCGGAGCCGTTCCCCAGCCCCGCCCCTTCCCGAAACCGGGCTCCGCCCGGACCCTCCCCCAGCTACCGCCGGGGGGAGGGTCCGGGGGCGGAGCCCCCGGTTTCGGGAAGGGGCGGGACTGGGGAAACGCTCCGCGCAGCGGCAGTCCCACCCCCGGCCCGGACGTCACAGGTGCGCTGCAACCTCGGCTCCCGCGGCCGGAGCCACAGGCGGCGCTCGTAGAATCGCCGGGTGGACACGACCCTGGATGACCCCCTCGTCGGGCAGACGATCGACGGCCGCTACCGCATCGACGCCCGCATCGCGGCCGGCGGCATGGCCACGGTCTACCGGGCCCTGGACACCCGCCTGGACCGCATCCTCGCCCTGAAGGTGATGCACCCGGCGCTCGCTGCCGACGCCGCCTTCGTCGACCGCTTCATCCGCGAGGCGAAATCCGTGGCCCGGCTCGCGCACCCCAACGTCGTGGCCGTCTTCGACCAGGGCACCGACGGCCCCTACAGCTACCTCGCCATGGAGTACGTCTCCGGCTGCACCCTCCGCGACGTGCTGCGCGAGCGCGGCGCGCTGCAGCCCCGCGCGGCCCTCGACATCCTGGAGCCGGTCCTCGCGGCTCTCGGCGCGGCGCACCGCGCCGGGTTCGTGCACCGCGACATGAAGCCCGAGAACGTGCTGATAGGCGACGACGGCCGGGTCAAGGTGGCCGACTTCGGGCTGGTCCGCTCCGTGGACACCGTCACCAGCACCACCGGCGCCGTCCTCGGCACCGTCTCCTACCTCGCCCCCGAGCAGATCGAGCACGGCGTCGCCGACACCCGCGTGGACGTCTACGCCTGTGGTGTCGTGCTGTACGAGATGCTGACCGGCGCCAAGCCGCACACCGGCGGCACCCCTGCCCAGGTGCTCTACCAGCACCTCCACGAGGACGTCCCGGCCCCGTCGGCGGCCGTTCCGGGGCTGCCCGCCTGCCTGGACGCCCTGGTCGCGCAGGCCGCCGCCCGCGATCCCGAGCTGCGCCCCCACGACGCCGCGGCCCTCCTCGGCCTGGCCCTGGAGGCCCGTACGCAGCTGAGCGACGCCGAGCTGGACTCCGTACCGCCGCAGGCGCACGCCGGGGAGCGGTCCGCCGCCGAGGACCGCACCAGTGTGATTCCGCGGCCCGTCGCCGCCCCCGAGCAGCCGGCGGAGCAGACCTCGCGGCTGATGCTGTCTCCCCTCTCCGTGGAGTCCGATGCGCCTGCGCCCGCCGCGGCGGCCCCGGTCCGCTCCCGCCGCGGCCCGCTGCTCGTCCTGGCGGCGCTGCTGCTGATCCTCGGCATCGGCGCCGGCGTCTGGTACATCAATTCCGGCCAGTTCACCAAGGTCCCCAACCTGCTCGGCAAGACGGAGGAGCAGGCCCGGTCCGACCTGTCCGCCGCCGGTCTCGACGTGAAGCGGGTCGACCGGAAGTTCAGCGACGCCTTCGAGCGCGGGACCGTGATGAACAGCGACCCGCAGGGCGGCAAGCGCATCCGCGGCAACGGCGCGGTGGTGATCACCGTCTCCCGCGGCCCCGAGGTCGTGATGGTGCCCGACGTCAGGAACAGGACACTGGACGAGGCGAAGGCGGAGCTCTCCAAGAGCGGTCTGGCGCCGGGGATCGTCACGCAGGCGTTCAACCAGGACGTCCCGCAGGGCTCGGTGATCTCCACCGATCCGCCGGGCGGCACCCGCCGGGCGCCGGACTCCGCGGTCGCGATCACCGTCAGCAAGGGCCGCCCGGTGCAGGTGCCGAACGTGGCCGGCAAGCCCCTCGACCAGGCCAAGGCGGCCCTCGAATTCCTCGGCCTCACCGTGCAGACGGCGGCCGAGCAGGTCAACTCCCCTGCCCCTGCGGGCACGGTGGCCAACCAGTCGGTCAGCGCAGGCGCCCAGGCCGCGCCCGGCGACACCGTCGTACTGACGGTCTCCAAGGGGCCCCGCCAGATCCCGGTGCCGAACGTGGTCGGCCAGGAGGCTGACCTGGCGCGCAAAACCCTGGAGGCGGCCGGGTTCAAGGTGAGGGTGGAGAAGCCCTTCATCTCGTTCGGCAACACCGTGGACGCCCAGTCGGTTCCGGGCGGCCAGACCGCCCCCGAGGGCAGCACGGTCATCCTCCGGGTCAAGGGGCTGTAGTACGTGGCGCAGAAGGACGGGCAGGACCGGTCTGCCCTGCGCAATCCGGTCGGCGGGCACGTGCCCGTCGCCGGCGGCCTCGCCTCGGTGGGGCTGTCGTACGCCCGGGAGCTGGGGGCCGAGGCCGTGCAGGTCTTCGTGGCGAACCCGCGCGGCTGGGCCACCCCGGCCGGCAACCCGGCGCAGGACGAGCTGTTCCGCGCGGGCTGCGCGGCCGGGGCCATCCCGGCCTACGTGCACGCCCCGTACCTGATCAACTTCGGCTCGCACACCGAGGCGACCGTGGAGAAGTCGGTGGAGTCGCTGCGGCACTCCCTGCGCCGCGCCCGCGAGATCGGGGCGCTCGGAGTGGTCGTGCACACCGGCTCGGCGACCGGCGGGCGGCCGCGCGAGGCGGCGTACGCGCAGGTCAGGCAGTTCATGCTGCCGCTGCTGGACGAGCTGACCGGCGACGACGACCCCTTCCTGCTGCTGGAGTCGACGGCCGGGCAGGGCTCCTCGCTGTGCTCGCGCACCTGGGACTTCGGCCCGTACTTCGACGCGCTCGACCACCACCCGAAGCTGGGGATCTGCCTGGACACCTGCCACGTCTTCGCCGCCGGGCACGACCTGGCGGAGCCGGGCGGGACCAAGCAGACGCTGGACCTGCTGGTGGAGACGGTGGGCGAGGGCCGGCTGAAGCTGATCCACGCGAACGACTCCAAGGAGGGTGTGGGCGCTCACAAGGACCGGCACGCCAACATCGGCCAGGGCCACATCGGCCGGGACGCCTTCGCCGAGCTGTTCTCGCACCCCGCGATGGAGGGGGTCCCGCTGATCATCGAGACGCCGGGCGGTACGGAGGGCCACAAGGCGGACGTGGCGCTGCTGAAGGAGCTGCGCGCGGTCCACTGATCCCATCCTTGAGGAATACCCCTGGGGGGTATACGGTTCTGCTGTCAGCAGGACCGTTGCCAGGCGTTCCCAGGGGGTTGCGATGAACGACGTTCACGAGCACCACGAGCACCACGCACAGCACGAACACCATGAGCACCACCACGGCCACGAAAGCCACGGCAGCCACGGCAAGGCCAGCTGGGGCATGGCCGCCCGGGCCACGCTGCACTGCCTGACGGGCTGCGCCATCGGCGAGGTCCTCGGCATGGTCGTCGGCACCGCGCTGGGCTGGGGCAACGCCCCGACGATGGTCCTCGCGATCGCCCTCGCGTTCCTCTTCGGCTACGGGCTCACCCTGCGCGGCATCCTCGCCGCCGGCGTGGACCTCCGCTCGGCCGTCCGGGTGGCGCTGGCCGCCGACACCCTGTCGATCGCCGTCATGGAGCTGATCGACAACGGGGTGATCCTGGTGTGGCCGGGCGCGATGGACGCCCACCTGTCGGATGCGCTGTTCTGGATCGCCCTCGCGATCTCGCTCGCGCTGGCCTTCGTCGTGACGACCCCGGTCAACAAGTGGATGATCGGCCGCGGCAAGGGGCACGCGGTGGTCCACCAATACCACCACTGACGGACCCGCCCCGGGCCGGCTACAGCTCGGGGCCGTCCCCCGGCTCCTCCTGGTAGGAGTAGCGCTGCTCGCGCCAGGGGTCGCCGATGTTGTGGTAGCCGCGCTCCTCCCAGAAGCCGCGGCGGTCGGCGGTCATGTACTCGATGCCGCGGACCCACTTCGGGCCCTTCCAGGCGTACAGGTGCGGCACGACGAGGCGCACGGGGAACCCGTGCTCGGCGGTGAGCAGCTCGCCGCCCATGTGGGTGGCGAAGAGGCTCCGCTCGGAGCCGAAGTCGGCCAGCCGCAGGTTGGAGCTGAAGCCGTACTCGGCCCACACCATCACGTGGGTGACCTCGGGGGCCGGCGGTGCGAGGGCGAGGATCTCGCGGGCGAGCACCCCGCCCCATTCGGCGCCCACCATGCTGAACTTCGTCACGCAGTGGAGGTCGGCCACGACCGTCTCGAACGGCAGGGCCGTGAACTCCTCGTGGTTCCAGCAGTGCTTCTCGCCGTCCGCGGTGGCGCCGAAGACGCGGAACTCCCAGCGGTCCGGCTTGAACTTGGGCACGGGCCCGTAGTGGGTGACCGGCCAGCCCCGCTGAAGCCGCTGCCCCGGTGGAAGCTCCAGCTGCTCTGCTCCCGGAGATTCCCGGCTTTCCGGCTGACCCATGACTCCATGGTGACAGACGCGGACGGGTGGTCATGACCAGGTGCGGGTCGATTCGGGCATGTCATGGCAACTCCCACTAAGGAGGCACTTACTGGACGGCCCCCTGTGGCGGTGGAAGGATGCGCGCACCACCACGTCACATGGCTGACATTGCCTGGAAGGAGCCTCTGCGATGCAGGGCGACCCCGAGGTCCTCGAGTTCCTGAACGAGCAGCTGACCGGCGAGCTCACGGCGATCAACCAGTACTGGCTCCACTACCGGATCCAGGACAACAAGGGTTGGACCAAGCTGGCCGACTACACCCGTGCCGAGTCCATCGACGAGATGAAGCACGCGGACAGACTCACCGAGCGCATCCTGATGCTGGACGGGCTCCCGAACTACCAGCGCCTGTTCCACGTGCGGGTGGGCCAGACCCTGACCGAGATGTTCCAGGCGGACCGCCAGGTGGAGGTCGAGGCGATCGACCGGCTCAAGCGCGGGATCGAGGTGATGCGCGGCAAGAACGACATCACGTCGGCGCGCCTGTTCGAGGACATCCTGGAGGACGAGGAGCACCACATCGACTACCTCGACACCCAGCTGGAGCTGATCGAGACCCTCGGGGAGCAGCTGTACATCGCGCAGCTGATCGAGCAGCCGGAGAGCTGACGTGCGGGGCTCGGCCTGCGCGGCTTACGTGCCCTATGCGGCTTCGGCGAGCTGCGGGGCCGGGGCGAGCACGGCCGCCGCGTGGCCCTTGTCCACCAGCTCGCGGCGGGGGCAGGCCCCGCGGCCGAGGAGGCCCTGGATGGTGCGGACGCAGGAGCCGCAGTCGGTGCCGGCCTTGGTGACCGAGGCGATCTGGCGGGGGGTGCAGGCCCCGGCAGCCGCGTGCTCCTTGACCTGCTGGTCGGTGATACCGAAGCAGGAGCAGACGTACACGCGGTTCACCTCCGTGTCAGGAACGGTCTCTACAGCCATCCCCTATTCGGTGAGGCTTACCTAACCGTACCCAAAGCGGCCATGGCCGAAAACCCCCGGCAACGACAGTGGGGCGCGGATCACATCGATCCGCGCCCCACTGTCATCAGGTGCTCACGGGCAGGTGCCGGACCCCGCGGCCCGCCTGCCGGCCGGCCTACTGGTCCCGGTACATCTCCGCGACGAGGAAGGCCAGGTCCAGGGACTGGCTGCGGTTGAGCCGCGGGTCGCACGCCGTCTCGTAGCGCTGGTGCAGGTCGTCGACGAAGATCTCGTCGCCGCCGCCCACGCACTCGGTGACGTCGTCGCCTGTGAGCTCGACGTGGATGCCGCCCGGGTGGGTGCCCAGCGCCTTGTGGACCTCGAAGAAGCCCTTGACCTCGTCGAGCACGTCGTCGAAGCGGCGCGTCTTGTGGCCGGAGGCCGCCTCGAAGGTGTTGCCGTGCATCGGGTCGGTGACCCAGGCGACGGTCGCGCCCGAGGCCGTGACCTTCTCGACGAGCTCGGGGAGCTTGTCGCGGACCTTGTCGGCGCCCATGCGGACGACGAAGGTCAGCCGGCCCGGCTCGCGCTCGGGGTCGAGGCGGTCGATGTACGTCAGCGCCTCGTCCACCGTGGTGGTGGGGCCGAGCTTGATGCCGACCGGGTTGGCGATCTGCGAGCAGAACTCGATGTGCGCGTGGTCCAGCTGGCGGGTGCGCTCACCGATCCAGACCATGTGGCCGGAGGTGTCGTACAGCTTGCCGGTGCGCGAGTCGGTACGGGTCAGCGCGCCCTCGTAGTCGAGCAGCAGCGCCTCGTGCGAGGAGTAGAACTCCACCGCCTTGAACTCGGCCGGGTCGGTGCCGCAGGCCTTCATGAAGTTCAGCGCGTTGTCGATCTCCCGCGCGAGCTGCTCGTAGCGCTGCCCGGACGGGGAGGACTTCACGAAGTCCTGGTTCCAGGCGTGCACCTGGCGCAGGTCGGCGTAGCCGCCGGTGGTGAAGGCGCGCACCAGGTTCAGCGTGGAGGCCGACGCGTGGTACATGCGCTTGAGGCGCTCGGGGTCGGGGACGCGGGCCTCGGAGGTGAAGTCGAAGCCGTTGACGGAGTCGCCGCGGTAGGTCGGCAGGGTCACGCCGTCGCGGGTCTCGGTGTCCTTGGAGCGCGGCTTGGAGTACTGGCCCGCGATGCGGCCGACCTTGACGACCGGCACGGAGGCCGCGTACGTCAGGACGGCGCTCATCTGGAGCAGCGTCTTCAGCTTGGCGCGGATGTGGTCGGCGGACACGGCGTCGAAGGCCTCGGCACAGTCGCCGCCCTGCAGCAGGAACGCCTCGCCCTTGGCGACGGCTCCCAGACGGGCACGCAGCTGGTCGCACTCGCCCGCGAAAACGAGCGGAGGATACGACTCGAGGTCCGCGACAACAGCGCGCAGGGCCTCGGCATCGGGGTACGAAGGCTGCTGCGCCGCGGGAAGGTCTCGCCAGGTCGCCTTGGCGGCGAGGGCTTGGGGTTCAGCGTTCACGGTCACCCCATACACATTACGGCGTCACACCTCGCGTCCGGCCTGAGGACCACTACGTGAGACAGACGATCTCTCGTACCGCGCCGTTCCACCGTGTTACCGGCCGGTCGCGCCGCGGGGTGGGTTAGGGTTCACCGCATGTACGCATACGCCTGCCAGAACTGGTGGTGGACCGCTCCCGGCGGCCCACTTCGTCTGCGTACCCACTGAGACCAGCGACGCGAAGGCCGCCCCGAGGGGCGGCCTTCGGTGCTTTCCGAGGCCCGGCCGCCCCTCCCACCGGAAGGACGACCGAGACTCCCATGGAAACCGACACCGCCACCGCCACCTCCGCCGAGGGCGGCCGCAGCCGCCTGCTCGACCTGCTCCGCCCCGACGGCCCGCCGTTCGCGCTGCTGCGCCGGCGGACCCCCGGCCGCGACCACGACACCGTCGAGGTGCTGCTCGGCGCGGTCCACGAGGCCGAGCGCCTCGCCGACCTCCCGGTGCGGGGGCTGCCCACCCTCGCCCTGGTGCCGTTCCGGCAGATCCGCGAGCGCGGCTTCGACGTCCGCGACGACGGCACCCCGCTGAGCGTGCTGGCCGCCGAGGAGGCGTACGAGGTCCCCCTCGCCGAGGCCCTCGCCGTGCTGCCCGCGCACGAGGTGCGGGTGGAGGGCGGCGGCTTCGACGTGTCCGACGAGGAGTACGCGGCCACCGTGCGGCGGGTCGTCGAGGACGAGATCGGCCGCGGCGAGGGCGCGAACTTCGTCATCCGCCGCACCTACGGGGGCCGGATCGACGGCTTCGGCCGGGCCGACGCGCTCGCGCTGTTCCGGCGGCTGCTGGTGGGCGAGCGGGGCGCGTACTGGACGTACGTGGTGCACACCCCGGACCGCACCCTGGTCGGGGCCAGCCCCGAGGTGCACGTGCGGATGGCCGGCGGGACCGTCGTGATGAACCCGATCAGCGGGACCTACCGCTACCCGGCCGGAGGCCCCACCGCCGAGTCGCTCCTGGCCTTCCTCGGCGACCGCAAGGAGACCGAGGAGCTGTCGATGGTGGTCGACGAGGAGCTCAAGATGATGTGCACGGTCGGCGACCGGGGCGGGGTCGTCGTCGGGCCGCGGCTGAAGGAGATGGCGCACCTCGCGCACACCGAGTACGAGCTGCGCGGCCGCTCCTCGCTGGACGTGCGGGAGGTGCTGCGGGAGACCATGTTCGCGGCGACCGTGACGGGCTCGCCCGTGCAGAACGCCTGCCGGGTGATCGAGCGGTACGAGGCCGGCGGCCGGGGCTACTACGCCGGAGCCCTGGCCCTACTGGGCCTGGACGCGGCCGGGGTGCAGACCCTGGACTCCCCGATCCTGATCCGCACGGCGGACATCGCCCCGGACGGCACGCTGCGGGTGCCGGTGGGCGCCACCCTGGTCCGGCACTCCGACCCGGCGGGCGAGGTCGCCGAGACCCACGCCAAGGCGGCCGGGGTGCTGGCGGCGCTCGGGGTGCGGCCGACGGCCCCGCGGCCGGCCTTCGAGGGGGCCCGGCTCGGGGACGACCCGCGGGTCCGGGAGGCGCTGGCGGCGCGGCGGCGCGACCTGGCGCCGTTCTGGCTGCGGATGCAGGAGCAGGCGCCCGCCGTGGCCGGGCACTGCCTGGTGGTGGACGCCGAGGACACCTTCACCGCGATGCTGGCCCACGTGCTGCGGGCCGCCGGGCTGGAGGTGACCGTACGCCGCTACGACGAGCCGGGACTGAGGGAGGCCGCCCTCGGGCACCCCGGGCCGGTGGTGCTGGGCCCGGGGCCGGGCGATCCGGCCGAGGCCGGGGACCCGAAGATGCGGCTGCTGCGCGGGCTGGCCCGGGAGCTGCTGACCCGGCACCGGGGCGGGCTGCTCGGGGTGTGCCTGGGGCACGAGCTGATCGCCGCCGAGCTGGGGCTGCCGCTGGTGCGCAAGGCCGAGCCGGCGCAGGGGGCGCAGGTGGAGATCGACCTGTTCGGTGCCCGTGAGGTGGTCGGCTTCTACAACACGTACACGGCGGCCTGTGACGCCGAGGCCGAGGCGGAGCTGGCCGCGCACGGCGTGGAGGTGGCGCGGGACCGTGACACGGGCGAGGTCCACGCCGTCCGCTGCGCGGCACGCGGCTTCGCGGGCGTCCAGTTCCACCCGGAGTCAATCCTGACCCTCCGCGGCGCCCATGTACTGGCCGACCTGGTCCGGTCGCTTACCCCGACGCCCCGCCCGGCGTAGACCCCGGGCCGCCCCATCCGGCTCCGCCGCCACCCGAGCCGAGGCGCGGCACATCCGGCCTCGCCGCCCTGCGTTGAGACGGGGGCCCGGCACATCCGGCCTCGCCGGCGTGTGAGTGGGGGTCCCCCCGGACGAAGTCTGGGGGAGGGTCCGGGCGGAGCCCGGTGCCCGGCGGAGCCGGGTTCCTTGGGGCGCCGCCCCAAGCCCCGCGCCTCAAACGCCGGCGGGGCTGGAGTGGTCTGGCCCCGGCTGCGAAGGCCGGTCCGGGATTCCTGGGGCCCCGCCCCAGACACCGCGCCTCAAACGCCGGCGGGGCTGAGAATGCCCCGCTTCGACGGCCGGGGACGAGGCTGGAGCAGCCGCCCGGTTCGGCGGCCGGGAAGCGAGGCTGAGGTGGCCAGAGCAGGGACGGCGGCAGCAGGTGAACCAGTCCGGCTGGCGGTCGTGGCTAGACCGGGGTGGCCGGTTGGCGGCGGCGGGCGCGGATGTTGCGGATGAGCCGCCAAATGGCCACCGGGGCCGCCGCGACCATCAGGTACAGGAACAGGTCGAACCAGCCGAAGGCGAGGGCGGCGCAGCTCGGCACGCCCAGCAGGTGGTCGGCGAAGTCCAGCCACCTGTCGGTGCGTTCTGCGCCCTCCGCGCGCAGCGCGGGCCGCAGGTCCCGGACGGCGAACACCAGCTGGTGGAGGGCGAGGGCCAGCAGCAGCCAGCGGGCCACGTCGAGTATGTGCACGGCCGCACTCTAGGCGGCGGCCGGCCGTTCCGGTACGGCCGGCCGGTCACGCCCCGGTCACGCCCCGGCCCCGCCCCCGGCCCCGGCCCCGGTCAGCCGAAGAACACCTCGGCCTCCCGGTACAGCTCCGGGTCCACCGTCTTCAGCTTCGCCGTCGCGTCAGCGATCGGCACGCGCACGATGTCCGTGCCCCTGAGGGCGACCATCTTCCCGAAGTCCCCGTCCCGCACGGCGTCGATGGCGTGCAGCCCGAACCGCGTCGCGAGCCACCGGTCGAACGCGCTCGGCGTACCGCCCCGCTGGATGTGCCCGAGCACGGTGGTGCGGGCCTCCTTGCCGGTCCGGCCCTCGATCTCCTTGGCCAGCCACTCCCCCACGCCCGACAGCCGGACGTGGCCGAAGGAGTCGGTGGTGGCGTCCTTGAGGACCATCTCGCCGTCCTTCGGCATGGCCCCCTCGGCGATCACCACGATCGGCGCGTAGCTCGCCTTGAACCGGGAGGTGACCCAGGCGCACACCTGGTCCACGTCGAAGCGCCGTTCGGGGATGAGGATGACGTTGGCCCCGCCGGCGAGGCCCGAGTGCAGGGCGATCCAGCCGGCGTGGCGGCCCATCACCTCGACGACCAGGACCCGCATGTGGGACTCGGCGGTGGTGTGCAGCCGGTCGATGGCCTCGGTGGCGATGCCCACGGCCGTGTCGAAGCCGAAGGTGTAGTCGGTGGCCGACAGGTCGTTGTCGATGGTCTTCGGCACGCCGACGCAGGGGATGCCGTACTCCCCGTACAGCCGGGCGGCGACGCCGAGGGTGTCCTCGCCGCCGATCGCGATGAGCGCCTCGACCTCGGTCTTGGCGAGGTTGTCCTTGATCTGCCGGACCCCGTGGTCGCGCTTGAAGGGGTTGGTGCGCGAGGAGCCGAGGATCGTTCCGCCGCGCGGCAGGATGCCGCGGACGGCCGGGATGCCGAGCGGGACGGTGTCGCCCTCGACCGCGCCGCGCCAGCCGTCCTTGAAGCCGACGAACTCGCAGCCGTACTCCTGGACGCCCTTGCGGACGACGGCCCGGATCACCGCGTTGAGTCCGGGGCAGTCTCCGCCGCCGGTGAGCACTCCGACCTTCATGGAATCTCCCTTCGCCACGGGGCCCCATGGGCCCGCATGACGGCCACGCTAGTGGTGACCCAGGTCACAGCGAGGCGCCGGAATGCGTCAATTCCGGTGGAATCGCGGGGCGTTGCGTACGCCCGTTCACTCGTACGAGGACGTAAGTACGACGTACGGCACCGTTTGCGCGCCGGCTACGCCTCGTCGAGCCCGCGCTCTATCGCGTAGCGGACGAGCTCGACCCGGTTGTGCAGTTGGAGCTTGCCGAGGGTGTTCTGCACGTGGTTCTGCACGGTGCGGTGGGAGATGACCAGCCGCTCCGCGATCTGCTTGTACGACAGCCCCTTGGCCACGAGCCGCAGTACCTCGGTCTCCCGGTCGGTCAGGTGCGGGGCCTTCGGCTCGTCGGGCGCGGCGGGCGCCGGGTCGGCGGCCAGGCGCCGGTACTCGCCGAGGACCAGCCCGGCCAGGCCCGGGGTGAACACCGGGTCCCCGGCCGCCGTGCGGCGGACGGCGTCGATCAGCTCCTGGGCGCCCGCGGACTTCATCAGGTAGCCGGTGGCACCGGACTTCACCGCCTCCAGTACGTCGGCGTGCTCGCCGCTGGCGGACAGGACCAGCACGCGCAGGGCGGGGTTGGCGCCGACGAGCTCCTTGCAGACCTGTACGCCGGGCATGCCGGGCAGGTTGAGGTCGAGGACCAGCACGTGCGGGGCGGCGGCGCGGGCCCGGCGCACGGCTTCGGGGCCGTCGCCGGCGGTGGCGACCACGTCGAAGCCGGCGGCGGCCAAGTCGCGGGCGACCGCGTCCCGCCACATCGGGTGGTCGTCGACGACCATCACCTTGATGGCGGCGTGCGCCCCGTGTGCGTCGTGTGCGTCGTGTGCCTGATGCGGCTCGTGCGGCTGGTTCACTGGGTCCTCCCCCTGGGTACTTTCAGTTCCACTTCGGTGCCCTGCCCGGGGACGGACACCAGCTCGGCGCTGCCGCCGAGGTCGCGCAGCCGGCCGCGGATGGACAGCGCCACGCCCATCCGGCCCTCGCCCTCTGCCTGGTCGAGACGGCCGGCCGGGATGCCGGGCCCGTCGTCGCGTACGGTGACGACCACCTCGTCGCCCCAGTCCTCGACCAGGATCCAGGCGCGGGCCCCGTCCCCCGCGTGCTTGCGCACGTTGTCGAGGGCGGCGCCGACGGCGGCTGCCAGCTCCCGCGCCGCGGGCGCCGACAGCGGGACCGGGGTGCCCGGCTCGGCGAAGCTGACCCGGGAGCCGGCGTGCGGGGCGAGCAGGGTCCGCAGATCCGTCTCGCCCTCGTCCGCGCCGGGCTCGTCCACCTCGTACGCATCCACCAGCGCGCCGAGCGACTCGTCGCGGGAGACCCGGGAAGTGTGCACCAGCCCGCTGGAGACCAGGGTGCGCAGTGCGACCTCCTGCTCGCCGGCCATCCGGCCGAGCTCGGCGGCCTCGCCGCCCAGCTCGGTGCCGCGCCGCTGGACCATCGCGAGGACCTGCAGGACCCCGTCGTGGATGTCGCGGGCGAGGCGCTCGCGCTCGCGGGTGGCGGCCTCGATCTCCAGGGCGCGGGCGAGGGTGGCCTCACTGGCCCGGGCGACCTCGACGACGTACCCGACGGCGACGGAGGCGACCCAGACCAGCACCACGTTGTGCACGGTGTCGCGGGTGGGCGCGCCGCGCTGGACGATGTTGGCCGCGGCGACGAAGCTCGACGCGAAGCAGGCCCAGCGCCAGCCGCCCTTGATCGCGAAGGCGAGGACCGCTCCGGCCGTCCAGATGCTGGGGAGGGTGGGGCCGCCCGTGGTGATCCGTTCGTCGGTGTCCGCGAGCGGTGTGAGCAGCACGCCGACCAGGGCGATCGTGAGGTCGGCGACCAGGAACCGCTTGGTGCAGCTCGCGGCGTTGGCGACCTTGGGCAGGGTGGCCAGCGTCCACACGACGAGGAAGGAGAGGTAGCCGACCGCGACCCAGGGGCGGTCGAAGGCGCGGTACGCCGAGGCGAACAGCCCCACCGCGTAGGCCATGCTGATCAGCCGGTAGCCGGTCAGCGCCCGCCACAGCGGCTGCTCGACCGACATGCGCACGACGCGCTCGCGTTTCACCATCCCCCACCCCTTGCGGGCGGTCCCGCCCCGAACTCCGGCGCCTACTGGGCGCTCTTGTCGTCCCCGCTCTTGTCGTCACCGCTCTTGTCGCCGGCCTTCGCGGCCTTGGCGGCCTTCTCGGCGTCGGCGATCTGGCGCTTGGCGGCCGTCGCGTAGATGTCGACGTACTCCTGGCCGGACAGCTTCATGATCTCGTACATGACCTCGTCGGTCACCGAGCGCAGGATGAAGCGGTCGCCGTCCATGCCGTGGTAGCGGCTGAAGTCCAGCGGCTTGCCGATCCGGATGCCCGGGCGCATCAGCTTCGGGACGACCTTGCCGGGGGGCTGGATCTTCTCGGTGTCGATCATCGCGACGGGGATCACGGGCGCGCCGGTGGCCAGCGCCACCCGGGCCAGGCCACCGGGCTTGCCGCGGTAGAGGCGGCCGTCGGGTGAACGCGTGCCCTCGGGGTAAATACCGAACAGCTCACCGCGCTCGATGACCTCGATGCCGCTCTTGATGGCGGCCTCGCCGGCCCCGCGCGCGCCGGAGCGGTCCACCGGGAGCTGGCCGACGCCCTTGAAGAAGGCGGCCGTCAGCTTGCCCTTGACGCCCGGGGAGGTGAAGTACTCGGCCTTCGCGATGAAGGTCACCTTCCGGTCGAGCACGGCCGGCAGGAAGAAGGAGTCCGAGAAGGACAGGTGGTTGCTCGCCAGGATCGCCGGCCCCTCGGCGGGAATGTTCTCGAGGCCCTCCACCCACGGCCTGAAGGCGAGCTTCAGGGAACCCCCGATGGAGAACTTCATAGCGCCGTAGATCAACTCGTAAGCCTTCCTGTGTCCTGTCGAACAGACCTTAACCCCTGGCTCGCACCGCGGCGGTCCTACGACCCTGGTCGGTGCCGTGCCGGTCGCGTACGGTGAAGTCACACAGCGCTACGCACCCCCCTCTCGCCCCCTCACTAAGGAGATCCTGGTGCCCGTCCTCCCTGGAGCCGAGCCGTTCCGCCACGAGGGCGGAGAGGTCGGCGTCCTCCTGTGCCACGGCTTCACCGGCTCCCCGCAGTCGCTGCGCCCGTGGGCCGAGTACCTCGCCGCCCAGGGCCTGACGGTGTCGCTGCCGCTGCTGCCCGGGCACGGGACGCGCTGGCAGGACATGCAGCTCACGGGCTGGCAGGACTGGTACGCCGAGGTCGACCGGGCGCTGCGGGAACTGCTGGACTCCTGCGCGCAGGTCTTCGTGTTCGGGCTGTCCATGGGCGGGGCGCTGACCCTGCGGCTGGCGGCGAAGCACGGTGATGCCATCAGCGGCATCGTCCTCGTCAACCCGGCCAACAAGGTGCACGACCCGCTGGCCTTCGCCCTTCCCGTGGCCCGGCACTTCGTGCGGTCGACGCCGGGCATCGCGAGCGACATCGCCAAGCCGGGCTCGGAGGAGGTCGGGTACGACCGGGTGCCGACGCGGGCGGCGCACTCGCTGCGGCAGTTCCTCCGGCTCGTGGACGGCGAGCTGCCGCAGGTGACGCAGCCGGTGCTGCTGCTGCACAGCCCGCAGGACCACGTGGTCCCGCCGGTGGACTCGGCGCGGATCCTGGCGCGGATCTCGTCGACGGACGTCACCGAGACCCTGCTGGAACAGAGCTACCACGTCGCGACGTTGGACCACGATGCGGAGCGGATCTTCATGGACAGCTACGCGTTCGTCGGGCGGCTCGCGCAGAGTGTCGGCAGGGAGGGGGCGGCCAGCGGTGGCTGAGCACGAGGAGTCCTCGGGGGGTGTTCCCCCGCTGGACGAGGAGGCCGCGTGGGCGGCGATCGTCGCCGGGTACGGGCAGGAGCCGGCGGATCCGCCGGGTGCGCGGCCGTTCCGGCCGATCGAGAACCTGATGCTGCCGGAGGAGGACGTGGAGCCGCTGTCGCCGTCGTCCGACGATGACCCTGCGGCCCCGCCGGCCCCGCCGGCTGCGCCGGGGCCGCTGGGCAGCTCGGTGGTCTTCGCCCCGGGTGTCGGCGTGGGTGGTGCCGGGGCCGGTGCCGGTGCCGGGCCCCGCGACCACTCGCCGCCGGATCCGGACGAACTGGACGAGGGGCACTTCGTGCAGCCCGAGCCGGAGCTGCCGGAGGCCGATACGACCACGAAGTTCGCCTGGCTGGCGGTCGTCGGCGGGCCGGTGCTGCTGCTGGTGGCCGTGCTGCTGCAGTGGGACATGACGTGGTGGCTGACGACGCTCGGCATCGGGGGCTTCCTGGGCGGCTTCGCCACGCTGGTGGCCCGGATGTCGCAGGGCGACGACGAGGACGACGACCCCGGCCGCGGCGCGGTCGTCTGACCCACCGCTCCCGCTGCGCGGAGCCTGTCCCCTCCCCGCCCCTTCCCGAAACGTGGCCTGCGGCCCCGGCCCCCGCCCGCCTCAATCGCCGGCGGGGCTGGGATGTACCCGGCGGGGCCGAAAGACCCGGGCGCTTCGCGCCCGGTGCGCTCAAACGCCGCGCGGGCTGGATTGTGCCGCTGCGCCAATTCCAGCCCCGCCGGCCCCACAGCCCCGCCCGCACCATCCGCCCCGCCTGCACCATCCAGCGTCGCGGGCACCATCCGCCCCGCCCGCACCATCCAGAGTCGGGCACTATCCGCCCCCGCCCACACCATCCAGCCCCGCCCGCACCATCCGCCCCGCCCGCACCATCCAGCGTCGCCGGCCCCACAGCCCCGCCCGCACGGATCCGCTCCCGCCCGCACGGATCCGCTCTCGCCCGCACCATCCAGCGTCGTCGGCACTATCCAGCCTCGCCGGCGTTTGAGGCGCGGGGGTCCGGGGGCGGAGCCCCCGAATCTTTGAGCCCCGCCGGCGATTGAGGCGAGCGGGGCCCGGGGCCGCAGGACCCGCCCGCGGCGAAGCCGCCATCGGACACAGCGGGAAGGGGCGGGGTGGGGAACGGCTCCGCGCAGCGGCCAGCGGCCACGCGCGGCGGCGGCTAGCCCCTCGCCGGGAGGCGGAGGGTGGAGAGGACCGGTAGGTGGTCTGTCGCGGCGGCCAGGTCGGCCGGGGTGATGCCGTCCAGGCCCTGCGGGACACCGCAGCCGAGGACCTCGACCCCCGCCGAGGCGAAGATCGCGTCGATGCGCCGGGGCGGCCCGGACCGTACGAAGGTGTGCTCGCCGCCCCAGGGGGCCACGGTCCGGCAGTCCTGGAGGGCCCCGGCCAGCAGCCGGAAGGCGGGACCGTCGGGGGTCTCGTTGATGTCGCCCGCGACGATCGTGTACGGGGCGTCGGCCTCCCCCACCCGGGCCAGCAGCTGCTCGGCCTGGGCCAGCCGCTCGGCCCGGTCCAGCGACAGGTGCACGCTCACCACGGCGACCCGTACGCCCCCGAAGCGCACCACGGCGGTGGCGAAGCCACGCCGGTGCAACCCGGGCGTCAACGGCAGCAGCACGTCCTCGGTGCGCTCCACGAAGGCGCGGAGGGAGCAGAGCAGCAGCGGCCCCGCAGCAGTGGCGCCGCCCGAGAGGACGACCAGGTCGCTCTTGGCGGCGAGCCGGGCCGCGTGCTTGCGCCAGCGGAAGAACCGCGGCGCCTCCTGGACCAGGACCAGGTCGGGGGCGCAGGCCCTGATCACCCGGGCCAGCGCCTCCTCGTCGTCGCGCATCGAGCGGATGTTGTAGCTGAGGACGCGGACGACGGCCGAGCCGTCCGCTTCGGTACGGGACTGGGGCGGTGCGGGGAGCCGCGAGGTCAGGTCCATGTCCATACCGGCAACATAGCCATCCTGCCCGCCGCGCCCCAGAGGGCACGGCGGGCAGGATGCAGCGACGCGCAGGGCGTCAGCCCTGGCGGGCCAGGTCCGCCGCGCCGACCAGCCCGGCCTTGCCGCCGAGCTGGGCGGCCAGCACCTGCGCGTGCGGGCGCCAGGCGCCGCCGATCAGCCAGCGCTTGAAGGACTTGCGGATCGGGTCGAGGACGAGGTCGCCCTCGTCGGAGACGCCGCCGCCGACGATGAACGCCGAGGGGTCGAAGAGCGAGGCCAGGTCGGCCAGGCCCGCGCCGGCCCAGCGGGCCAGCTCGCGGAAGGAGTCGATGGCCACGGGGTCGCCCTGGCGGGCGGCCTGGCTGATGTGCTTGCCCTCGATGCCGTCGGGGGTGCCGTCGCCGAGCGCGAGGAGGATCGCCGCGTTCTCGGGGGTGGCGTTGGCGCGCTGCTTGGCGTACCGGACGAGCGCGCGCCCGGAGGCGTACTGCTCCCAGCAGCCCTGGCTGCCGCAGCCGCACAGCAGGCCGTCCGGGACGACCCGGATGTGCCCGAACTCGGCGGCCACGCCGAAGCGTCCGCGGCGCAGCTTGTTGCCGATGATGATGCCGCCGCCGAGGCCGGTGCCCAGCGTGATGCAGATGACGTCCTCGTGGCCCTGGCCGGCGCCGAAGCGGTACTCGCCCCAGGCGGCGCAGTTCGCGTCGTTCTCGACGACGACCGGGAGGCCGATGCGCTGCTCGACCTTGTCCTTGAGCGGCTCGTGGCGCCAGTTGATGTTCGGCGCGAAGAGCACGGTGGCGCGCTTGTCGTCCACGTAGCCGGCGGCGCCGATGCCGACGGCCTCGATGGTGTGGTTCTTGCTGACTTCGGACACGGCGGCGCAGATCGCGTCCGTCACGCCGTCCGGCGTCGGCGGGGTGGGCACCTTGTACGTCTCAAGGATGGTGCCCTCTTCGTCGACCACGCCGGCCGCGATCTTCGTGCCGCCGATGTCGACGCCGATGGTGAGTCCCATTAGTCCCTCGGTTTCCGGTCAAACCCCGCCATGGCCAACGGTACCCGAGGGCGGCAGGGTCTCAGTCGAGATCGATCCGGTGGCCGGGGCCGGCCCCGCCCTCGTCACGGGGGTCGGAGCCGTCGCCGGAGGGACGGTCCGAGGGCCGGTCGGCGGGGCGGCCGGCGCCGGGCTCGTCGCGGGTCCAGCGGCGTTCGTGGCCCTCGACGGCGGAGCGGTAGGCGGCGAGCAGCTCGGTGCCCGCGGCCGCGAGGTGCCCGAACACCTCGGGGTTGCGTTCGACGACGGGTTTGGCGGCGGCCTTCGCCTGGTCGACGAACTGCCGCAGCGCGCCCTGGGCGGTGGCTCCGAGCAGCGGGTTGTTCAGGGTGGACACCTTGTCGGCGACGGCCTCGAACAGCTTGTACAGCTCCTCGGCGGCGCTCGCGGTGCCCGTGGCGCCGCCGCCGTGCCGGGCGCGGCGGCGCTCCTCCTCGGCGGCGAGGTCCTCGGCGCAGGCCGTGGCCCAGGCGTCGTCGTCGGCGGGACGGTCGGTGGCCTCGCTCATGGCGGACTCTCCTGCAGCAGCTGCGGAACGTGCGGTGCGTATCCCTTTCGACGTTACCCGAACGGGGGTACGCGGTTCAGGGCCGACGGGGCCACAGTCCCGGGTCGGGGGTGAAGCGGACGCGGAGCTCGCCGTCGGTGAGGGCGGCGCCGGAGACGGTGCAGCGGCGCAGCGCGGAGGGCAGGGAAACGATCCGCCGGTGCGGTCCGGCGGCGACCGTCAGCTCGTCGCCGCGCCGGACGAGGTCGAGGTCACGTTTGTGCGCGCCGGGCAGCGGCACCACCCAGACGAGCACCCCGTCCTCGGCGAGGCGGTCCTCGACGACCCAGTTCCGGCGGGCCGGCGGGCCGTCCGGGAGCAGCCCGGGGGCGGCGGCGAGCCGGTCGAGGTCCTCCGGCCCGCGCGGGGCCCGGCCGAGGTGGGCGAGCGGGACCACGGGCGTGTCGCCGGCCCAGTGGGCGGCGTGCTTCTCCTGCTCGGCGGCGAGCCCGGCCAGCCACGGGTCGGGCGAGCCCTGGGGCACCATGCGGTTGGCGACGATCCCGGCGACGGGCAGCTCGTGCAGGGCGAGCCCGAGCAGCCCGCTGCGCAGGGCGGCGTCGGCGCCGGGCCCGGGTTCGGCGACCAGCAGGACCGAGGTGGTGTCGGCCTGCACGACCCGCTGGACGGCGGCCAGCTCCTCGTCCCAGCGGGCGGCGGCCTCGTACAGCCACTGCGCGGGCATCGGGACGCCGGCGAGCTGGGCCAGTACGGGGCGCAGGGCGCGCGCGGCCTGCCGCTCGGCCGGGAGCAGCCGGGCCAGGTAGCGGCGCAGCTGCGCGGGCAGGGCGAGGACGGCCAGGGCCCGGGGCAGCGGCGGCATGTCGACGACGACCAGGTCGACGGCGGGCGCGGAGGCGGCCCGCCGCAGGGCCCGCAGCAGCGCGAACTGCTCGGCGCCGGGCAGTTCGGTGAGCTCCTCGGCGCCCATGGGCCGGGAGCCGAGCATGCCGAGCAGGGCGGATCCGCGCTCCTGGAGGGCGACGAGCTCGGCGCGGAACTCCTCGCCGGAGTCGACGCGGGCCACCAGGACCCCGGCGGCGGACCGGGCGGTCAGGCCGGGCGCGACCTCGACGGACTCCCCGGCCTGCGCGGCCTCCGCGGGCTGCAGGGCCTCGGCGGCCTCGGCCGGTTCCCCCGCGTACGGTCCGGCGAGCGCGGCGAGCGGCTCGGCGGGGTCGCCGGACAGGAGCAGCACCCGCTGCCCCGCCCGGGCCGCGGCGCGGGCGGCGGCCGAGGCGACGGTGGTGCGCCCGGCCCCGCCGGGGCCGGTGACGAGCAGGATGCGCACGCGGATCAGGCCGAGGTCGATTCGACGCGCTTCTTCAGGCCCGCGAGGGCCCGGTCGATGATGACCTTCTCGGCCTTGCGCTTGATCATGCCCAGCATGGGGATCTTGACGTCGACGGTCAGCTGGTAGGTGACCTCGGTGCGCTTGCCGCCCTCCAGCGGGGCCAGCCGGTACGAGCCGTCGAGCTGGCGCAGCATCTGCGACTTGTCCAGGGTCCAGCTGACCTCGTCGGTGCCCTTCCAGGTGTAGGCGAGGGTGTGGTCGTCCCTGATCGCGCCGGCGTCCAGCAGCAGGCGGACCTTCTCGGCGCGGCCGTCGGCGTCGGCGGCCAGCACCTCGGCCTCCTTCACCTCGCCGGTCCACTCGGGGTAGCGGGCGAAGTCGGCGATCACGGCCATGACGTCGGCCGGCGCCGCATCGATCGTGATGCTCGAGCTGGTGTGTTCCGCCATCGCGGTCGCTCCTCCGTGGAGTATTTCGAGGAAGTGTGCGGCCTGCGGCCGCCGCGTGCAGGCTACCGTGCGTGCGGACCTCACCACTCCAGGGCCCAGGGCCTTCCGGTGGCGGCGAAGTGCCCGACGTTCACGCACTCGGTGCTCCCGATCCGCATCCGCCGCGCCAGCGGCTGGTGGACGTGGCCGAAGAGGGCGTAGCGGGGCCGGGTCCGGCGGATCGCGGCGAGCAGCGCCTCGCTGCCGCGTTCGAAGCGGCGGGCGACGGTGTCGTAGCAGAGCTCGGGGACCTCCGGCGGGATGTGCGAGCAGAGCACGTCCACCTCGCCGAGGGCCTCGACCTTGGCGGCGTACTCCTCCTCGTCCACCTCGTACGGGGTGCGCATCGGGGAGGGCAGGCCGCCGCCGACGAACCCGAAGACGCGGCCGGCGATCTCCACGCGCTGTCCGTCGAGGACGGTGGTGCCGGGGCCGGCGTACTCCTGCCACAGGGCCGGGATGTCGACGTTGCCGTAGGTGGCGTACGTGGGGTGGGGGAACGCGGCGAACATCTCGGCGTACTGGCGGCGCACCGCGTCCTCGATCAGCCGCTCCCGGTCCAGGCCGGCCCACAGCCGCCGGCCGAGGTCGCGGGCCTCGTCGAAGCGGCGGGCGGTGCGCAGCTCCACGATCCGGTCGGCGTTCTCGACGCCGAAGAGGTCGGGGAAGATCCCGCGGGAGTGGTCGGCGTAGTCGAGGAAGAGCACGAGGTCGCCGAGGCAGATCAGCGCGTCGGCGCCCTCACCGGCCCGGGCGAGGGCCTCGGCGTTGCCGTGGACGTCGCTGACCACGTGGACGCGCGTCCCGGTGCGGGCGGCGGAGGGTGCGCCCGGGTGCGTGCGGCTGTTGCCGCCCTTCCTGCCGTCGGTGCTGCCAGCCATGGGGCAACCCTAGGGGGGCCGTTGTGCGCCGGGTAGAGCGGGTCGCACAAGCGGCCCTACCTGCGGTTACTTCCGGGTCGTTGCCGCGGTCGACTAGTGTCGGCAGGGCAGTGCCGCGTCATGTGACGCACGGAACATCTGGCCGGTTCCCTCTATCCGGAACCCACTACCGGTGGGTAACGTCCGGTCGGTCCACACGGTGGCGATGGCGCCCAGAGGAGCAGCAGTCTTGCGCGAGTTCAGCCTTCCGGCCCTGTACGAGGTCCCGTCGGACGGGAACCTGACGGATCTCATCCGCCGCAATGCCGCGCAGCATCCCGACACCGCCGTCATGGGCCGCAAGGTCGACGGCAGGTGGCAGGACGTGACGGCCACCGAGTTCCTCGCCGAGGTCCGGGCCGCCGCCAAGGGCCTGATCGCGGCGGGCGTGCAGCCCGGCGACCGGGTCGCGCTGATCTCCCGCACCCGCTACGAGTGGGTGCTGATCGACTTCGCGATCTGGACCGCGGGCGCCGTCACCGTCCCCGTGTACGAGACCAGCTCGCCCGAGCAGATCCAGTGGATCCTCGGCGACTCCGGCGCCGTCGCCGCCGTGGTGGAGGGCCCGGGCCACAGCGCCGCCGTGGCCTCCCTGCGCGAGCGGCTGCCGGAGCTGCGCGAGGTCTGGGAGATGGAGCAGGGCGCCGTCGAGGCCCTGAAGGCCGCCGGCGCCGGCGTCTCCGACGCCGAGGTCGAGGAGCGCAGCTCGCTGGCCAACGCCGACGACCCGGCCACCATCGTCTACACCTCGGGCACCACCGGCCGCCCCAAGGGCTGTGTGCTGACCCACCGCAACTTCTTCGCCGAGTGCGGCAACGTGGTGGAGCGCCTGAGCCCGCTGTTCCGCACCGGCGAGTGCTCGGTGCTGCTCTTCCTGCCGGCCGCACACGTCTTCGGGCGCCTGGTGGAGGTGGCGGCCGTGCTGGCGCCGATCCGCCTGGGCTGCGTACCGGACATCAAGAACCTCACCGACGAACTGCAGTCGTTCCGGCCGACGCTGATCCTCGGCGTGCCGCGCGTCTTCGAGAAGGTCTACAACTCGGCGCGCGCCAAGGCCCAGGCCGACGGCAAGGGGAAGATCTTCGACGCGGCGGCCGAGACGGCCATCGCGTACAGCCGCGCGCTGGACACCGCCGGCGGCCCGTCCTTCGGGCTGCGGCTGAAGCACAAGCTCTTCTCGAAGCTGGTCTACAGCAAGCTGCACGCCGTCCTCGGGGGCCGCGGCGAGTACGCGATCTCCGGCGGCGCCCCGCTGGGCGAGCGGCTCGGCCACTTCTTCCGCGGCATCGGCTTCACGGTGCTGGAGGGCTACGGCCTGACGGAGTCCTGCGCGGCGACCGCCTTCAACCCGTGGGACCGGCCGAAGATCGGCTCGGTCGGCCAGCCGCTGCCGGGCTCGGTGGTGCGCATCGCCGACGACGGCGAGGTGCTGCTCCACGGCGAGCAGGTCTTCCAGGGCTACTGGCAGAACGAGGCGGCGACCGCCGAGGCGCTCACCGACGGCTGGTTCCACACCGGCGACGTCGGCACCCTCGACGAGGACGGCTACCTGACCATCACCGGCCGCAAGAAGGAGCTCATCGTCACGGCGGGCGGCAAGAACGTCGCCCCGGCCGTGATCGAGGACCGGATCCGGGCGCACGCGCTGGTCGCGGAGTGCATGGTGGTGGGCGACGCGAAGCCGTTCGTGGCGGCGCTGGTCACCCTCGACGAGGAGTTCCTGGGCCGCTGGGCGGCGGAGAACGGCAAGCCGGCCGGCTCCACCGCGGCGGACCTGCGCGAGGACGCGGACCTCATCGCCGCCGTCCAGAAGGCCGTGGACGACGGCAATGCGGCGGTCTCCAAGGCGGAATCGGTGCGGAAATTCCGCATTCTGCCCTCCCAGTTCACGGAGGAGTCCGGCCACATCACGCCCTCGCTGAAGCTGAAGCGGAACGTGGTGGCGAAGGACTTCGCGGACGAGATCGAGGCGCTCTACCGCTCCTGAGCCCTGCCCCTCACCGGGGGTCCTCGGCCAGGATCCGGGCCATGTTGCGCTCCGCGAGGGCGGTGATGGTCACGAACGGGTTCACGCCGAGCGACCCCGGCACGAGGGAGCCGTCGACCACGTACAGGCCCTGGTGGCCCTTGGCGCGGCCGAAGTCGTCGGTGGCCTGCCCGAGGACGCAGCCGCCCAGCGGGTGGTACGTGAACGTGTCGGCGAAGGCCTTGTTGTCGCCGAACAGGTCGTAGCGGTAGATCGTGAAGTTCGCCCGGTTGATGCGGTCGAAGAGGCACTTGGCCGCCTCGACGGACGGGGTGTTCTGCTCCCGGCGCCAGTTCAGCCGCGCCGAGTCGGTGGCCGCGTCGTACGTGAAGAAGCCGCGCTCGGGGTTCTTGGTGATCGCCAGGTACATCGAGATCCAGTGCTCGATGCCCATCGGCAGCGGGGCGATCTCCGCGAAGACCGGATTGGCCGCGTTGTCCCAGTCGTCGATGCCGAGGGCCGGCATGGTGGCCTGGTTGGCGCCGACGGTGTCCCAGAGGTGGTTGGCGCGGGCGGTCATGATGTTGCCGTTGTGGCCCCAGCCGCGCCCCACCTGCTCGTTCAGCCCCGGAAGGGTGCCGCGCTCGCGGGCGCGCAGCAGGATCTCGGTGGTGCCGAGGCTGCCGGCGCCGAGGAAGAGCTGCCGGCAGCCGAGTTCGCGCACCTCGGTGACCCGTCCGGTGACATCGCTGCCGTGCACGGTGAGCACGTAGCCCCCGGCCGGGTCCTGGCGTACGCCGACCACGCGCTGCATGGTCTCGATGGTGACGTTTCCCGTGCCGAGGGCGGCCGCGAGGTAGGTCTTGTCGACGCTCTTCTTGCCGTGGTTGTTGCCGTAGATCACCTCGCCGGCGAGGGCGGAGCGGGTGGCGGTGCCGGCGGCCTCGCGCTGCATGTACCCGAAGTCGTACACGTTGGGCACGAAGGCGGTCTTCAGGCCGGTGTTGTGGGCGTGCCTGCGGGAGATCCGGGCGAAGCGGTACCACTCCGTGGACTCGAACCAGCCCGGGTCGATGTCGTTGACGCCGAGCATGGCGCGGGCGCGCGGGAAGTACGTGCCGTACATCTCGTCGGCGTCGACGCGGGGCAGCACCTCCTGGAAGTAGGAGCGGCGCGGGGTCGGCGCCATGCCGCCGTTGACGAGGGAGCCGCCGCCGACGCCGCGGCCGACGTAGACGGACATGTCGCCGTGGTTCACGCGGTCGAGGACGCCGGGGTACGGGGTGATGTTGCGGTTGACCACGTCCAGCCAGAGGAAGGTGGCGAGCGGGGCCTCGGTGCGGGTGCGGAACCACATGGACCGGTGGTCGGGGGCGGAGGTGGAGGGGAAGACCTTGCCGTCCGGGCCGGGGGTGTTCCAGAGGCGGCCCATCTCGAGGACCACGGTTCGGACGCCGGCCTGGCCGAGGCGGAGGGCGGCCACGGCGGCGCCGTAGCCGGAGCCGACGACGATGGCGGGGGCGTAGGGGGCGGGGGGTGGTTCGGCGGCGGAGGCGGCCTCCGGTCCGATGCGGGTGAAGCCGAGGGCTGCCGCCGTCTGGAGGGCGCCGAGGCCCAGAAAATGACGGCGCGTCAGATGAGTTCTCATGGCCGCATGATGGACGGAATCCGGCCGTCCGCCGAGAGGCGGCATTGACAGACATCCACGTCACAGTCCCGGCTGTCCGCCGCCGCTGCGCGGAGCCGTTTCCCCTCCCCGCCCCTTCCCGAAACCGGGGGCTCCGCCCCCGGACCCTCCCCCAGGCACCGCTGGGGGTACCCCCAGCGCCTCAAACGCCGGCGGGGCTGATAAATCAGCCCCGCCGGCGTTTGAGGCGAACCGGGTCTGGGCGGAGCCCAGTTTCGGGAAGGGGCGGGGAGGGGACAGGCTCCGCGCGGCGGCGGCACGCAGGCGGTGGCTACAGGAGGGTGCGGAGGCGGTCGGCCAGGAGGTCCCAGCGCCACTTTTCCTCGACCCAGGCGCGGCCCCGTTCGCCCATGCGGGACCTGAGGGCCGGGTCCTGGAGGAGGGCCGTGATGCGGTCGGCGGCATCGGCCGGGGAGCCACCGCGCACCACCCACCCCGTCTCGCCGTCCAGGACCGCGTCCGGGGCCCCTCCCGAGTCCCCGGCGACCACCGGCAGACCTGTGGCGGAAGCCTCCAGGTACACGATGCCGAGCCCCTCCACGTCCAGCCCGCCCCGCCGGGTCCGGCACGGCATGGCGAAGACGTCCCCGGCCCCGTAGTGGGCCGGCAGCTCGGCCCACGGGACGGCGCCGGTGAAGACCACGGAGTCCGCGACGCCCGTCGCGACGGCCAGGGCGCGCAGATCGGCCTCGTACGGCCCCCCGCCCACCACCAGCAGCACCGCATCCGGCACCGCCGCCAGGATCCGCGGCATGGCCTCGATCAGGGTGTCCTGGCCCTTGCGCGGGACGAGGCGGGAGACGCAGACGACCACCGGCCGGTCGGACAGGCCCAGCCTGGCCCGGATCTCCTCGCCCCCCGACCCCGGGTGGAAGGTCTTCTCGTCGACGCCCGGCGGCAGTTGGACCATCCGGTCCGCGGCCCGGTCCGTCAGGGCCGAAGCGATCCGCGAGCGGGTGTACTCCCCCAGGTACGTCAGGGTGTCCGTGCCCTCGCCGATCCGCCGCAGCAGCTGCCGCGCCGCGGGCAGCTGCGCCCAGCCGGCCTCGTGCCCGTGCGTGGTCGCCACGATCCGCCGCGCCCCGGCCCGCCGCAGCGCCGGCCCCATCAGCCCGAGCGGGGCGGCCGCCCCGAACCACACCGACTCGCAGCCGTGTTCGCGCAGCAGGCCCACCGCCCGGCGCGTCACGCGCGGCGTCGGCAGCAGCATCGTGGTGCGGTCGCGCACCACCTGGAACGGCTGTTCCGCATCGAAGGCGGCGGTGGCCTCGCGGCCCTCCGCGCTGTGCTTCCAGGTGGAGGCGTAGACGACGATCCGGTCGGGATCCAGCCGCAGCGCCATGTTGTGCAGGAAGGCCTGGATGCCGCCCGGTCGCGGCGGGAAGTCGTTGGTCACGATCAGCGTCTTGTGCATCGCCTGCCGACAGTACCGGACGGGCCGGTCGGGCCGGTCAGGCCGGTCGGTCCCCGCCCAGCTCCCGCAGCGCCTCCTGCCAGGCCCGGGTCAGCTCCGCCTCGTCCACGCCCAGTCCCTCCAGCGCACCCGGCAGCGGCTCGCGCCCCGCGCGCTCGTACAGGCCGACCAGGGCCGCGTCCCCCCACCGCTGCGCGATCAGCCGGCAGGCCAGCCAGGCCCCCTCGTACGCGCGCGCCAGGGCCTCCGGATCGCCGCCGAAGGCGAAGGACTCGTTGCGGGGCAGCTCCGCCGGCAGCTCCCCGCGCCGCACCGCCCGGCCCAGGGCGGGCGCCGCGGCGGCCGGGGCGGTGGCGCCGGCGCGGTAGGCCGCCCAGTCGGCGAAGCCCTCCGAGAGCCACAGCGGGGTCCGGGCGGAGGTGGCGGTGCGGGTGGCGACGTGGGTGGCCTCGTGGGCCAGGACGACGCCCCGGCCGGCGGCGCTGAGCTCGGCGTACCCGGCCGGGTTGACCACGATCCGGTCGGCGGGGCCCGCCGCGGCGCCCGTGCTGCCGGTGGTCACCGCCGCCATGCCCGCGTAGTCGGCGACCGGCCGGCCCAGCAGCGCCGCCATCCCTTCGGTGGAGCCGGGCACCAGGACCACGACCCGCCCCGCCCACGGCCGCGGCCAGGCGGCACCCGCCGCGGCCACCGCCCGGTCGGCCTCGGCCGCGATCCCGGACAGCTCCGCGGGGTCGCGGCCGCTGCCCAGCACCAGCGCGTGCGCGCCCCGGGCCGCGGAGACCGGCCCCTGGTCCCACAGCTGCTGCGGCGCGCCCGGGCCGGGCCCCTCGCCGGTGACCCGCCACCGCCCGCCGGACCGGCCGAGGCGCACCTCGCGGACGGAGCCGGCCGGAGCCGTGTCGTATCCGGCGAGCCGGTAGTCGAGCCGGGCCTCGGCGGTGGCCCGGTCCCCGTCCCGCCGGACCGCGCCGACCTCGTACGCCCATCCCTCCAGCGGAATCCCGGCGAGCTCCGCGGGCGGCCGCTGCGCCCAGGCGGCGACGGCCGTCCGCACGTCCCGCTCGGCGGCATCGCGCGCCGGTGCCCCGGAACACCCGCCGAGCAGGCCGCCCACCAGCAGCAACACCCCGGCGCCGCGGAAGACACCGCGAAGGCGGGCGGCTCGGGGGCGGGCGGCTCGCAGGGCGGCGGCCGGAGGGACCGGGGGCATCCGCCGATCGTAGCCAGCGACCCGCTCAGGGCCGGGTGACGGAGGACACGGGCATCATCCCGACCGGGTCGTAGCGGACCCGCGCCCCCGGGTAGGGGGCGTGCACGACCTGGCCGTTTCCGACGTACATGCCGACGTGGCTGGCATCGGAGCGGTAGGTGACCAGGTCGCCCGGCCGGGCCTCGGACAGCGGGACCTGGCGGCCCGCGTACCGCTGGGCCTGGGAGGTGCGCGGCAGGGAGACGCCGGCCTGCCGGTACGACCACACCATCAGCCCGGAGCAGTCGAACCCGCTGGGGCCGGTGGAGCCCCAGACGTACGGGCGGCCCACCGCGGAGCGGGCGGCCCGCACGGCCGCGGCGGCGCGGCCCGAGGAGGCCCCGGAACCGGGCGCGGGCAGCTCGGGCGACAGGGCGTCGGGGCGGTCGCCGGAGCGCGAGGCCTGCTCGTAGTCGGCCCGCTCCTGCGCCGGCATCTCGTTCAGCAGCCGGCGGGCCGCGGCGAGCTTCGCCGTGACGACGCGCTTCTGGCGGGCCACGTCGGCGCGTACGGTGTCGAGCTCGGCGAGCTTGAGGGAGGCCTCGTGGCGCTGCTGGCCCAGCCGGCGCTGTTCCCCGCGCAGTTCGGCGAGCTGCTGGGCCTGGCGGCCGGTCAGCCGGTCGAGAGCGGAGGCCTTTTCGAGGTATTCGTCCGGATTCTCGGACAGCATCAGCTCGACGGCGGGATCGATGCCGCCCGAGCGGTACTGGGCGCCGGCGAAGGCGCCGAGCACGCCGCGCATGGTGTTGATGCGGGCCTGGCCGCGGGCCAGCTGGTCCTGTGCCCGGTCGATCTCGGCGCGCAGCTCACCGGCCCGCTCCCCGGCCTTGTTGTAGCGCTCGGTGGCCTGCTCGGCCTCCTCGAAGAGCCGGTCGACCTGGGCGCGGGCGCCGGAAGGGGGTTCCTGCGGGAGAGCCGGGGCCGCGGAGGCGGCGGCGCCCGTCATGGCGACGGCGGCCGTGGCCGCGACGGTCAGGACGGTGGCCTTGGTGGCGCGGTCGAGGCCGCCGAGACCGGACCGGCGATGGGACGCCATGTGAAACCGCTCCCTTCCGCTGCGCGGGACCGGGTCCGCCCCCGTGGACGGCCGTGTGCCGGGGTCCGCGCGGGCAGACAGTAGCCGCGGCGGCGGGGCACCGGCCAACGACCGCCGCGGGGCGCACACGGCGACGCCCCGCCCGGTACGCAGGTCACGGGCGGGGCGCGGGGTCGTGTCTGGGCCGCCGAATTCGCCCGGATGGGCGGTGTACGGTGCGCCGCGCACAGGCGCCGGATCGGGCGCCGGGGCCACGGGCCCCGAGGCGCAGGGCGTCAGATGCGGACGCCGAACTGGAACGGCATGTTGTTGATGGACTCGTACTTGACGCCGCCGCGCGGGTTCGAGGCGTGCAGCACGATCCCGTTGCCGGCGTACAGGCCGACGTGGTGGATGTCCGAGTAGAAGAAGACCAGGTCGCCGGGCTGGAGCTCGCTGCGGCCGATGCGCGTGCCGTCGTTCTGCTGGGTGTAGGTGGTCCGGGTGATGCTGACGCCGGCCTGCTTGTAGGCCCACTGGGTCAGCCCGGAGCAGTCGAAGGCGCTCGGGCCCGTGGCGCCGGAGACGTAGGCGCTGCCCAGCTTGGTCTTGGCCGCCTCCAGGGCGGCCCCGGCGCGGCCGGAGACCTTCACGTTGCCGAGGTCGGCGCGGTCGCCGTCGCCGCGGCTGGCGCGGCTGTCGTCGTCCTTGAGCTGCGCGCGCTCCTGCGCGGTCAGGGTGTTCAGCTGGGCCTGGGCCTCGGCGAGCTTGTCCTGGGAGGCCTTCTTCTTCTCGGCGAGCTCCTTGCGGGTGGCGTCGAGGTCGGCGAGCTTTCCGGCGGCCTCCTGGCGCTGCTGCGCGAGGCTGCGCTGCTTGGCCTGGATCCGCTGGACGGCCTCGACCTGCTTGCCCGTCAGCTGCTCGAGGGTGGAGGCCTTCTCGAGGTAGGTCTCGGGGTCGCCGGAGAGGAAGAGGGCGACGGACTGGTCCATGCCGCCGGTGCGGTACTGGGCGCTGGCCATCGAACCGAGGGTGTTGCGCAGCTGGTTGAGCTCCTCCTGGCCGCGGGCGACCTGGTCCTGGAGCTGGGATATCTCCTTCTCCAGCTTCTCCTGCCGCTCCTTGGCCGAGTTGGCCTTCTCGGTGGCCTGCTCGGCCTCCTCGTAGAGCGCGTCGACCTTTGCCTTGACCTCGTCCTTGCCCGGTCCGCCGGGAGCGGCGGAGGCGCCGTGCGCCGAGAGGGCGACGGCTGCGGCGGCCGTGGCGGTGAGGACGGTCACCCGTGCGCGGGTCGGCTGCTTGGGTCGACGGTGGGACGCCACGAAGCCGAGCTCCTTCTTCCAGTGCCGCCGGAGAGGGGAAGGGGAGTCGAACGCACGCACCCCGGCGACGCCTTCGCCGTCACCCCGAATGGGTGATCTACCGCACGAAGGTTTGAGCAGACCCTAGTGACCCCGCTGTGATCACTTCAAATCCCCGCGGGAAAAATCCCTTGCTCCGACCAGGTTCTTTACCTGGGGCGCACGCTGCGTGCAGGCGACTTGACGGTCCGTTCGCCGAGGTCTCGGCGAAATGCCGCATTCCGCCAAGGAGTTACGAAACGCGCGAAAGCCGCTTCAGGAGCAAAGCGGACGTGACGGGCCGGGCCCCCGCCTTCGCCACGCCGTCGGCCACCTCGCGGTCCGTGGAGACCACGACCACCGGCCGCCCGGGCGGTTCGGCCCGCACCAGCTGGCGGATCAGTTCGTCCGCCGTCACGCCGGGCTTGGAGAACAGCACCCGCACCCCGCGCGGCGGCGCGAGCAGCACCGGGGCCGCCAGCTCCGCCCCGTCGAACACGCAGGTCATCTCCGCGCCGGTCTGCGCGGCCAGCATCGACAGCCCGCCCAGCAGCCGCAGCCGCTGCTTCTCCAGCGGCATCGTCGGATAGCCGGTCTTGGTCACGTTGTAGCCGTCGACCACCAGATGGGCCTGGGGCAGCGCCAGCAGCTGGTCCAGCAGCGCCGGGTCGGTCTCCGACAGGGCCCGCGCCGCGATGTCCTTCGGGGTCATCCGGCCCGGCTCCACCGCGTCCACGGTGTCGGCCGGGCGCGTCGAGACCGGCGGCAGGGCCAGCTCGCGGCGCAGCCCCTGCGCGGCGTCCAGCACCGTGTCCAGCAGCAGCCGCAGCCGCATGTCCTCGACGCTGCGGCCCTCGCGGGTGGCCCGGCGGGAGGTCTCCAGCGCCGACTCGGCCTCCGCCAGACGGGCCTTCAGCCGGCGGGTCTCGCTCTCGGCGGCCGCCACCTGGGCGGCGGCCTCGGCGCGGATCGCGTCGATCTCGGCGGTCACCTTGCGCAGGGCCGCCTCGCCCCGCTTGACGTCGCTCTGGGCGCTGCGCAGCTTGCGCTGAAGCGATTCGGCTTCTTTGCGCGCCGCCTCCAGCTCGGTGCGGACCTGCTCGCCGCCGACGCGCTGGAGGTCCCGTACGTGGGCCAGCTCCTCGCGCAGCCGGTCCAGTTCGCGCCGGGTCTCCTCGTCGGCCCGCTCGGCGTCGGCGCGCTGCGCCTCCTCGCCCGCGGCGGTCACCAGCTTCACCCAGCCGGCCGGCCGCAGCACGTACGCGGCCGCGGCCACGTCCAGCGGGTCGGCGGCGGCGGGCGCGCTGCCCGCGTCCAGCGCCCCGGCCAGCTCCGGCTGGGCCTCGCGCACCTTCTCGGCGACGCGGCCGCGGAAGACGGCGTCGCCCTCGACGGCCGAGGCCATGGCGTTGCCCGCGAACTTGGCGCGCCGGGTCGGGGTGAACCGGGCGTACTGGCGCAGCTGCGCCGGGAGGTCCGCGACCGTCAGTCCGCCGAAGGCGTCCGAGACGAGCGCGACGACCCGTCGCCGCACGCCTTCCGGCAGTGGGCGGTCGAGCACCTCGGCGGCGTCGCCGGCCGCATCGGCCGGCTCAGCGCCGCTTGCTGGCTCCACAATCCGTCACCCCTACCGTGATCTTTCCGAAAAGGGCGTGGCTCCCTCAGGAGTCCGCGCCCGGCCTGTCCACGAGTTCGATCTGGTCCACCGCGTTGCACCAGCGGCAGCGGACCGACTCGATGGTCTCACTGACCACCTCGCGCTCCTCGACCTTCGGCTCCCCGGCGAGGTCCAGGTGTACGTACTCCACGACCTTCGACGAACGAGTGACGTCGAAGCGCGTGAGGTTGCCGCACAGCGTGCAGCGCCACCGGGTGGTGTCGGTCGGCAGGGGAACCGTCATCGGGCCGCTCTCTCCTTCGTAGCTGATTCAATTAAAGCCGCCGTCTGCGCGAATCGGCGGACCGCAGCACGTAACCCTACGGCCTGCCGGTGCGTGGGGCGGGGCCGGTTGGGTCATGCTCAATCGCATGATCGTAAAGTGGCGGGCTGCCGTGCGCGAGGCCGCGCGGGGCCCGGTGGCCACCCACGCGCTGATCGCCGGCTGCTGCCTGGTGTTCGTCCTCGGCCCGGCGTCGGGGCTGAACCCCTCCTACGGCACCGGCGAGCAGCTCCTGGACACCGGGGGTGCGTACTTCCGGCGGTGGGGCGTGGTCCCGGACGAGCTCTTCACCGGGTCCGGGCGGGCCCTGCTGACCCCGCTGACCGCGCTGTTCGTGCACGGCAGCTGGCTGCACCTGCTCGGGAACATGCTGTTCCTGTACGTCTTCGGCGCCATGGCGGAGGAGCGGATGGGGCGCCCGGCGTTCCTGTGCTTCTACGTCTGCACCGGCTACCTGGCCCTCGCCGCGTACGCGGCCGCCAACGCCTCCTCCGACCAGACCCTCGTCGGCGCCTCGGGCGCGATCTCGGCGGTGCTGGGCGCGTTCCTGTGCCTGTTCCCGCGGGCGCGGGTGACGAGCCTGTTCCCGTTCCTGCTGTTCCTGCCGCTGCGGTTCCCCGCCTGGCTGGTGCTGCTGTTCTGGTTCGCCCTGCAGTGGCTGGCGGCGCACCGGGCGGACAGCGGGCCGGGGGTCGCCTACCTGGCCCACCTGGTGGGCTTCTCGCTCGGCTTCGTCTACGCGTGGGGGCGCTACCGGCGTACGACTAGAGTGAGGCGATCAGCGACGGCCACCGAGGGAGACAGCCAGCCATGATCACCGCGATCGTGCTCATCAAGACCAGCGTGGACCGCATCCCCGAGATCGCCGAGTCCATCGCCGCGCTGGAGAACGTCAGCGAGGTGTACTCCGTCACCGGGACGTACGACCTCATCGCGCTGGTCCGCGTGGCCCGCCACGACGACCTGGCGGACATCATCCCGGGCCGCATCAGCAAGATCCCGGGCGTCGAGGCCACCGACACCCACGTGGCGTTCCGCACCTACTCCCAGCACGACCTGGAAGCCGCCTTCGCCATCGGCCTGGACGCGTAGGGCCCGGCCGCCGCACCGGCCCCCGGCTCACAGCCGGGGCAGCACCTCCCCCGGCCCGGCCGGTCGGCCCTCGGCCAGCCAGAAGACGTAGCCGCGCAGGCAGTCGCCGAGACCGCTGTCGATGTGCGCGATGTACTCCCGCGCCCCGAGGGCGGCCTCGCGCTCGTACGGGCTCGCCGACCCCGACCAGGTCCGGGCCACGCCCACGGCCCACTCGCGCACCCGCCCGCGCTCGCGCCACCAGTCCCGGACCAGCTCCGGCGTCCAGTGCAGTTCGCCGTCGGCGCCGTAGCCGGCGAAGGGATCGGCCTCGGCGGCGCAGATCAGGTCGTGCGTCTCGGCGACGGTGCGGGGCTGGCGGTAGACGAACTCCTGGCCGTGGTCGTCGTCGTACAGGACGTGGGCGGGCGCGCGAGCCCGGCCGGTCCCACAGGTGTCGCTGTCCGCCCCGTAGAACGGCCCGGGGACGTCGCGCCGGCTTCGCTTCTCCCAGCGGCCCGGCACCGGGGCGCTCCAGTCCTGCACCGGGGCGCCCCCCTGCGGCAGGGGGCGGCCGGCGGCGGCGCCGACGGTCGGGACCGGGTCCCAGTACGTGGTCAGCGGCATGGCCGGCAGGGTGTCACACGGCCGGGACGCAGCGGCCCTCCTCCGTGCGGTACTGCCACTTCGCGCCCTCGGTGACGAGTTCCCTGACCGCGCGGACGAAGCGGTCCACGTGCTCGTCGGGGGTGCCGGCGCCGAAGCTGACGCGGATGGCGTTCAGGGTGGGGGTCCCCCCGGACGAAGTCCGGGGGAGCTCGCCGGGGGCCGCCTCGGGGGCTCCGCACTCGCCCGGCTCCTGCGGGGCGCTGCCCAGCAGGGTGCGGACCAGCGGGTGGGCGCAGAACAGGCCGTCGCGCACGCCGATGCCGTACTCGGCGGACAGGGCGGCGGCGAAGTGGGAGCTGTTCCAGCCGTCCACCACGAAGGAGATCACGCCGACGCGCGGGGCGTCGTCGCCGAAGAGGGACAGGATCCGCACCTGCGGGACGTCCGAGAGGCCGCCGCGGACCTTCTCGATCAGGTGGCGCTCCCGGGCGACGAGGGCGTCGAAGCCGGCCTCCGTCAGGGCCCGGCAGGCCGAGGCGATCGCGTAGACGCCGATGACGTTCGGGGAGCCGGCCTCGTGCCGCGCGGCCGTGGTGTGCCACTCGACCTCGACGCCCCCGGCCCCTTCCCCGCTGACGCGTCGCGTGACCCGGCGGGAGGCGCCGCCGCCCGCCAGGTACGGCTGCGCCTGCTGCAGCCAGTCGGCCCGGCCGGCCAGCACGCCCGAGCCGAAGGGCGCGTACAGCTTGTGCCCGGAGAAGGCCACCCAGTCCACGTCCAGCTCGCGCACGGAGACCGGGTGGTGCGGGGCCAGCTGCGCGGCGTCGAGGACGATGCGGGCGCCGTGGGCGTGCGCGGCGGCGGCGAGCTCCTGCACCGGCCACAGCTCGCCGGTGACGTTGGAGGCGCCGGTCACGCACACCAGCGCGGGGCCGTGGGGGGCGCGGTCGGCGAGGGCCCGCTCCAGGGTGGCCACGGCCTCACCCGGGGTGCGCGGCGCGTTGAGGTACGTGACCTGCGCGTCGTCCCACGGCAGCAGCGAGGCGTGGTGCTCGGTCTCGAAGACGAAGACCCGGCAGCCGGCCGGGAGGGCGGCCGCCAGCAGGTTCAGCGAGTCGGTGGTGGACCGGGTGAAGACCACCTGGTCGGACGGACGGCAGTCCAGGAACGCGGCGACCGCGGCCCGGCTCTGCTCGAACAGGTCGGTGGACAGCTGCGAGAGGTAGCCCGCGCCGCGGTGCACGCTGCCGTAGTACGGGGCGTACGCGGCCACGTCGTCCCACACGCGCTGCAGGGCCGGGGCGCTCGCCGCGTAGTCCAGGGCCGCGTAGGTGACCTCCCCGCCGGTGACGAGGGGGACGGTGACGTCGCGGCCGAGTACGGCGAGCGGCTCGGCACAGGCGGGGTCGCAGGCGGGGCCGCAGGCAGCGGGGGCGACGGCGGGGGCGACGGCGGGGGCGACGGCGGGGGCGACGGCGGCGTTCAGGGATGCGGACATGGCGGAATCTCCCGGCAGGCAGGGCGGAATGGCTTCGGAGGTCACCCGTGGGCGGGTACGGCGGCGCTACGGGCCGGCCGTCGTCCGGGGCACGGGGAAAGGTCTCGGAGGGGGTGCGGGTACGCGAAGAGGACCCTGTTCCGAGGGGTGAAGAAGGGGCGGATCCGCCCTATCGCATTCGCTTGCTCACGGAAAAACACTCCTCGAGAGACCAGGACCCCTGGTGTCGAGGGATCCGCGCTTGCCGCAGACCTTGTTGCCTGCGACCCGGTCATCACCCGGGGCACCCCGCCACGGAAGGAGGGTTGCCGGACAGCAAGCCGGGGCCAAAACGCTGTCACTCGTGACCTGGTCAGCATCCTGCCACAAGATCCCGCACGCACAAGGCCCCGGTCCGCATGCCGGGACCGGGGCCTTGGCCGGAAATCGACGGAAGGGATCCGTCAGCTCACGCGTTGCTGGCCGCCACCCACCGCTCCAGCGCGGCCCGCGCGGCCCCCGAGTCGATGGCCTCCGCCCCGCGGGCGATGGCCTGGCGGATCTGCTCCTCCAGGGAGCCCGAGCCGGGGTCCAGGGCCACCAGGGCGGCCGCCGCGTTCAGCAGGACCGCGTCGCGCACCGGGCCGGTCTCGCCGGCCAGCAGCCGGCGGGCGACGTCCGCGTTGTACGAGGCGTCCGCCCCGCGCAGCTCGGAGACGTCGACCAGGTCGATGCCCACGTCGCGCGGGTCGAAGGGCTGCTCCTGCACGCGGCCCTCGCGCACCCACCACACCCGGGAGGTCGCCGTCGTCGTCAGCTCGTCCAGGCCGTCGTCCCCGCGGAACACCAGCGCCGAGGAGCCGCGCTCCGCCAGCACCCCCGCCACGATCGGCGCCACGCGGGCGTCGGCGACGCCGGTGGCCTGCGCCCGCACCCGGGCCGGGTTCGTCAGCGGGCCCAGGAAGTTGAAGGTGGTGCGGATGCCGAGCTCCCGGCGGGCGGCGGCGACGTGCCGCAGCGCCGGGTGGAACTTCACCGCGAAGCAGAAGGTGATGCCGGCCTGCTCGGCGACCTCGACCACCCGCGCCGGGGTGAGGTCCAGGTTGACGCCGAGCTTCTCCAGCACGTCGGAGGCCCCGCTCGCCGAGGACGCCGCCCGGTTGCCGTGCTTGACGACCTTGGCGCCCGTGCCGGCGACGACGATGGACGACATCGTCGAGATGTTCACCGTCTTGGCGCCGTCGCCGCCGGTGCCGACGATGTCCACCGTCCGCCCCGGCACCTCGATCAGATTGGCGTGCGCGTACATGGCGCGCACCATGCCGTTGATCTCCTCGACCGTCTCCCCCTTGGCCCGCAGGGCCACCACGAAGCCCGCGATCTGGGCGTCGGTGGCCGCGCCCCGCATGATCCGGTCCATCGCCCAGGCGGTGTCGTCGGCGTGCAGGTCCCGGCCGCCGAGCAGGGCGTCGAGGACGCCCGGCCAGGTGGGGGCCGCCACGCTGTCGCCGCCTGCCGGGGTCACAACGTTCATGGTCCGCTCCTGAGGGTCCACCGTCGGATGAAGAGGTCTTGAAGGCTTCAGCCTATCCAGCCCCGAACACGGCAAAGAGCCCCGTCCAGACCCTGGACGGGGCTCTCGCCGTGGCGACACCGGAACTGACCGGAATCAGTCCCCTACGGGATCAGTGGTGGCCGTGGCCGCTCTGGATCTCCTTGTACTCCTCCACCGTGGGCTTCGGAATCTGGTTGTTCTCGGCGTAGAGGCCCTTGCTGAGCTTCACGCGGAGCTTCTCCATGCGGCCGACCTTGCGCTCGACGCCGTTCTCGTCGACCGTCGGGCCGAGTTCGAGCGGCTTGTACTGCTCGTGCGCGGTCAGCGTGTGCAGCTTGTCCTGCGACAGCGGCTCGTGGACCTCGACGAACTCACCGTGCGGCAGGCGCTTGATGATGCCGGTCTCGCGGCCGTGCAGCACCTTGTCGTGGTCACGGCGCTGCAGGCCGAGGCAGATCCGCTTGGTGACGATGAACGCCAGCACCGGGACGACGAAGAAACCGATCCGCACGAACCAGGTGATGTTGTTGATCGACAGGTGGAAGTACTGCGCGAACATGTCGTTGCCACCGCCGATGAGGAGCACGATGTACTCCGCGATCCAGGCGACACCGAACGCGGTGCGGGTCGGGACGTTGCGCGGGCGGTCCAGGATGTGGTGCTCGCGCTTGTCGCCGGTGACCCAGGACTCGATGAACGGCCACACCGCGATCGCGCCGAGGACCAGCGGGAAGAGCAGCAGCGGGATGAACACGCCCAGGACGAGCGTGTGGCCCCACAGGTTGATCTCCCAGCCGGGCATGGCACGGATCAGGCCTTCCGGCATACCCATGTACCAGTCGGGCTGCGCACCGGTGGACACGTGGTCCGGGCGGTACGGGCCGAGCGCCCAGATCGGGTTGATCGAGGCGATCGCCGCGATGGCCGCGATGACACCGAAGACCAGGAAGAAGAAGCCTCCGGCCTTGGCCATGTAGACGGGCAGCAGCGGCATGCCGACGACGTTGTTGTTCGTCTTGCCGGGACCCGCGAACTGGGTGTGCTTGTGGTAGAAGACCAGGATCAGGTGGGCCACCAGCAGGCCCATCATGATGCCGGGCAGCAGCAGGATGTGGATCGAGTAGAACCGCGCGACGAAGTCGCCGCCGGGGAACTCGCCGCCGAAGAGGAAGAACGAGATGTACGTGCCGACGATCGGCACGGACAGGATCGCGCCCTCCATGAAGCGGACACCGGTGCCCGAGAGCAGGTCGTCCGGCAGGGAGTAACCGGTGAAGCCGGTGAACATGCCGAGGACCAGCAGCAGGAAGCCGAAGATCCAGTTGACCTCGCGCGGCTTGCGGAACGCGCCGGTGAAGAAGACGCGCATCATGTGCACGACCATGCCCGCGACGAAGATCAGCGCCGACCAGTGGTGGATCTGCCGGATGAGCAGACCGCCGCGGACGTCGAAGCTGATGTCGAGCGTCGAGGAGAAGGCCTCGGACATCGTGACGCCCTGCATCGGGACGTACGAGCCGTGGTACACGACCTCGTTCATGCTCGGGTGGAAGAACAGCGTCAGGTACACACCCGTGAGGATGATGATGATGAAGCTGTAGAGGCAGATCTCGCCCAGCATGAAGGACCAGTGGTCCGGGAAGATCTTGCGCATGTTCGCCTTGGCGAGGCTGTAGATGCCCAGGCGGCCGTCCGCCCAGTCCGCTACGCGCTCGCCGGCAGGCGCTTTGCGCTTCGTGTCGGTGGCAGTGCTCATCCGCGCTCCCAGAATGCAGGACCGACGGGCTCCTCGAAGTCGCCGAGCGCCTCGAGGAAGCCTTCGCCATTCACGCCGATCCGCAGCTGCGGAAGCGCGTGGCCGGCCGGGCCGAAGATGACACGGGCGCCGTCGGAGAGGTCGAAGGTGGACTGGTGGCACGGGCAGAGCACGTGGTGCGTCTGCTGCTCGTACAGGCTGATCGGGCAGCCGACGTGGGTGCAGATCTTCGAGTAGGCCACGATGCCCTCGTGGGACCACTCGAGTTCCTGCTTGTCCTTGATGTCCTCCGGCTTGATCCGGACGATCATCAGGGCGGCCTTGGCGATCTGGGTCTGGAAGTCGTGCTGCGCCTCCTCCAGGCCCTCGGGCATGGCGAAGGTCAGCGAACCGGTCTGGACGTCCTCGGGACGCAGCGGCTCCATCGTGTTCTGGTTGATGAGCAGCTTGCCCTTGGCCCACATGGTCTTGCGCAGCTTGTCCTCGGGCAGCGGGCCCAGGTCGCGCATGATCACGACGGCGGACAGCGGCAGCATGGCCAGCGCGCCGAGCATCGTGTTGCGGATCAGCGGGCGGCGGCCGATGGCGGACTCGTTCGCACCGTCGGCGAAGTCCTGGAGGACCTTCGCCTTGACCTCCGCCGGGGCGGCGATCGGGTGGCGCTCGTCGGCGACCTCGACGTCGGACATCAGGGTGCGGGCCCAGTGGACCGCGCCCGCGCCGATGCAGAAGAGGGCCGCGCCCAACGTCAGACCCAGGGCGAAGTTGAGGGCGCTCACCTTCCCGATGGGGAAGATGAACACGATCTTGTCGACCGGGATGCTCACGTACGCGGCGATGAAGCCGATCGTGGCGAGCATCGACAGCGTGAACAGCATCGCCACGGTGCGCTCGGAGCGCCGGGCGGCCCGCTCGTCGATGTCCTGGATACGCGGCTTGTGGACCGGGAGGCCGGGGTCGGCGAACGGGTCGTCCGCGACCGCCACACCACCGTGGTGCGCGTCGCCCTGCTCGCTCGGCAGGTGCTTGTCTTCGGGAATGTCTTGGCTACTCATGACTTCTTGGCCTTAGCGGTGTGGGCCGCGACCCAGACGGCGACAGCGATCAGCGCACCCAGACCGAAGATCCAGCCGAAGAGGCCCTCGGAGACGGGGCCGAGGCCGCCGAGCTTGAGGCCGCCCGGGCTGACCGACTTCTCGCCGTTCACGTGCTGGAGGTACGCGATGATGTCCTTCTTCTGCTTCTCCGGCATGGTGCTGTCCGGGAAGGAGGGCATGTTCTGCGGGCCGGTGAGCATGGCCTCGTAGACGTGCTTCGGCTCGACGCCCTCGAGGTTGGGGGCGTACTTGCCGTTCGTCAGGGCGCCGCCCTCACCGGTGAAGTTGTGGCACTGCGCGCAGTTGTTGCGGAACAGCTCGCCACCCTTCGCGACGTCGGCACCCGCCGGGTCGTACTGCTTCTCGGTCGGCGCGATCGGGCCGGCGCCGAGGGAGGCGATGTACGCGGCCAGCTGGTCGATCTGCGCCTGGGAGTAGATCACCGGCTTCTTCGGCACCTGGGCGCCGGGCTGCTGGGCGGGCATGCGGCCCGTGCTCACCTGGAAGTCGACGGCCGCGGAGCCGACGCCGACCAGGCTGGGGCCGTCAGTGGTTCCCTGACCGCCGGTTCCGTGGCAGCTTGCGCAACCCACGGCGTAGAGCTTCTTGCCCTCCTCGATGGCGAGGGACTGGGCGGTTTCATCGGCCTGCGCCTTGCCCGCAGGGGCGAAGGCGGCGTACAGCCCCCCAGTGGCCGCCAGCGCGAGGAGTAGAACGACGACCGCCGCCAGCGGATGGCGTCGTCGTGCGGAGAGCTTTTTCACGGATTACCCCGGTGTCAGGATCTTCTGCGTCGGTGTTTCTGGATGGAGTGCCGGGGCGCGCCCGGCGACGTGTTCCCGCTACTTGATCAGGTAGATCGTCGCGAAGAGGCCGATCCAGACAACATCGACGAAGTGCCAGTAGTAGGACACGACGATGGCCGACGTGGCCTGTTCGTGGGTGAACCTCTTGGCCGCGTACGTCCGGCCGAGGACCAGCAGGAAGGCGATCAGACCGCCCGTCACGTGCAGTCCGTGGAAGCCGGTGGTCAGGTAGAAGACCGAACCGTACGGACCGGACGAGAGGGAGATGCCCTCGTGCTTGACCAGCTCGGTGTACTCGAACACCTGGCCGCCAATGAAGATCGCACCCATGATGAACGTGACGATGAACCACGTCCGGAGCTTCTTCACGTCACCGCGCTCGGCGGCGAAGACGCCGAGCTGGCAGGTGAGGGAGGAAAGCACCAGGATCGTGGTGTTCGTCGCCGAGAAGGGCAGATTCAGGGCCGAGGCCTGCTCTGTCCAGTACTCGGCGCCCGTCACCGATCGCAGGGTGAAGTACATCGCGAAGAGGGCCGCGAAGAACATCAGCTCGGAACTCAACCAGATGATGGTTCCGACGCTGACGAGGTTCGGTCGATTGACCGTCGGGTGCGCGTGCCCGGTATCTACTGTCGTTGCTGTCGCCACGACCGACATTATGTCGGTCGCTTATCCCGCCCTCACCCCGGGGGGTGCCGTTCGGAGTGTCAGGGCCGTGTGCAAGGCCCGAACGGCCCATCGGAGCACCGTTCGCGAGGGTGTGCGAACCGATGTTGACACCGGGTCTGGAGGAGTAGCATCCCGCGCAACATCAACGTGATTCACGGCACCGTGGAGGAACGAAATGCGGTCGACTGCACGGGTTCTGGTCTACAGCGACGACGCGAACACCCGGCAGCAGGTGCGCCTGGCGGCCGGGCGCAGGCCGGCCGCGGACCTGCCGCCCGTCGAGTTCACGGAGTGCGCCACGCTGCCGGCGGTCCTGAGCGAACTGGACGCGGGCGGGATCGACGTGTGCGTGCTGGACGGTGAGGCGGTTCCGGCCGGGGGCATGGGGGTGTGCCGGCAGATCAAGGACGAGGTCTTCCGCTGCCCGCCGGTACTGCTGCTGATGGGGCGTCCGCAGGACGCCTGGCTGGCCACGTGGAGCCGCGCGGATGCGGCGGTGACCCTTCCGGTCGACCCGGTGGAGTTCGCGGACGCACTGGCGGCCCTGCTGCGCTCCCGGCTGTCTCTGGACGCCTAGGAGCAGCCGCCCCGGTGCGCAGGGCCCCGTTCGGGCTCCTGGGCACCGGGGCAGGGCCCGTGCGCGGGGTCCCTGCGCGGGCGGGGCCGGGTCTCAGACCTGCGGGCGCAGGCGGGCCTGGTCGACGGGGCTGCGGCCGTCCTGGGTGCCCTTGAGCAGGGCGCTGCCCTCGCGCCAGTGCTTCCAGTCCATGTTCCACTCGCCGAAGCCGTTGCCGAAGACGTCCATGTCGGCGCCGATGGAATTGATCACCTTCACGACGTCGCCCTCGGTGATGTTCTCGTAGAACCAGGCGGCGTTGCCCGTGCTCATGCCGGTGCAGCCGTGGCTGACGTTCTCGTAGCCCTGCGAGTCGACGGACCAGGGGGCGGCGTGGACGTATTCACCACTCCAGGTGACCCGGGTCGCGTAGTAGACGGGCAGGTCGTAGTACTCGCTGCCGCCGATGCCCACGGTGTCGCCGCGCATCCGAACGAAGTACTGCTTGCCGAGCACCACCTTGACCCCGTTGCGGGTGGAGAAGCCGGGCTTTCCGGTGGTCACCGGAATGGTGTTGATCACTTCTCCGTTGCGCCGGAACGTGAGGGAGTGGGCGGCGGCGTCGGTGGTGACCTCGACGCGGTCGCCGATCTCCAGCTTCACCGGCTTGCTCCCGGCCCCGTGGAGGTGGTCGGAGATCCGGACGCCCTCCAGGTTGCTGCGTACGGAGACGGTGCTGTGGGCGGGCCAGTACTCCTTGGGCCTGAAGTGGACGTGCTTGTCGTCCACCCAGTACCAGGAGCCCTCGACGCCGGGCGGGGTGTCGACGACCAGGCCGCGTTCGACGACGGCGCGGGCCGCCTTGTCCTTGACGGGCTCGCTGAGTGCGGCCGTGATGGGCTGTCCGACGCCGTATTTGCCCGTGGCCGGGCCCAATTCGACCGCCAGGACCTTTTTGGCCGGGCTGGTGTCGAACGCCAGCGTACGCAGCCCTGGGGCGCCGCGTTCGTTCTCCGTACTGACCTGGACCGTGTAGTGCTGGCCGGCCGCCATCGGGGCGGTGCTGTGCCAGCGGTCGCCCTTGGCGGTCAGCTCGCCCGCGAGACGGCGGCCCTGGGTGTCCACGGCGGTCACGTCGGTGATCCGGCCGGAGCCCGCCTTGGCGGTGATCTCGAGGGGCTTGTCGGGGTCGACGGGGCGGCGGCCCGAGGCCTGGTTGAAGGCGATCTGCTGTCCCGCGTCGTACGGGCGGGCGGACAGCGGGTTGTCACGGCCTCCGCACGCGGTGGCGCCGGCACCGAGGGACGCGACCAGCGCGGTGCAGCCGAGTGCGGTCCGAAGACGCGGTGAGTGCTTCATGGGACCCACGCTATGAAAGTACGCAAATCATGGCGCGCGGGGTGACTCCAAACGAGGGGCCCGGACTCCTCTGTTCGAGGTGTCCGGGCCCCAGGTGCGGCTCTGCGCCGCGTGGTACTGCCGGTGCTGCTACTGGTTCTGGTTCTCACCGCGGTAGTACTCGTACACCCAGCCCCACAGGCCGATCAGGATGATCGGGGCCGAGAAGTACATGAGCCACCAGCCGAAGATGACGCCCATGAACGCGAGCGCACCGCCGATGCCGAGCGACAGCGGCTGCCAGCTGTGCGGGGAGAAGAACCCCAGCTCGCCGGCCTCGTCGGCGACTTCGGCCTCCAGGTTGTCCTGGGCCATCTCGTCGACGCGCTTGGCCGTGAAGGCCAGGTAGTAGCCGATCATCACGCTCAGGCCGAAGGCCAGGAAGAGCGCGGTGGTTCCGACGGGCTCCTTCGACCACACGCCGTACACGACGGCCATGATCAGGATGAAGAAGGAGAGCCAGAGGAACATCTTGCCCTGGATCTTCACTTGCCGGCCTCCTTGCCACCGGTCACGGCCTTCGCACCGTGGTCCTCGAGGTGGTCGAGGGCCGCGATCTCAGGGTGGTGCAGGTCGAACGCCGGCGATTCGCTGCGGATGCGCGGCAGGGTGAGGAAGTTGTGCCGCGGCGGCGGGCAGGACGTCGCCCACTCGAGCGAACGGCCGTAGCCCCACGGGTCGTCGACCTCGATCTTCTTGCCGTACTTGGCCGTCTTCCAGACGTTGTACATGAACGGCAGGAACGACAGGCCGAGCACGAACGAGCTGATCGTCGAGATCGTGTTCAGCGCGGTGAAGCCGTCGGCCGCGAGGTAGTCCGCGTAACGGCGCGGCATGCCCTCGGCGCCCAGCCAGTGCTGCACCAGGAAGGTGCCGTGGAAGCCGATGAACAGCGTCCAGAAGGTGATCTTGCCGAGGCGCTCGTCCAGCATCTTGCCCGTGAACTTCGGCCACCAGAAGTGGAAGCCGGCGAACATCGCGAACACCACGGTGCCGAAGACGACGTAGTGGAAGTGGGCGACGACGAAGTACGAGTCGGAGACGTGGAAGTCCATCGGGGGCGAGGCCAGGATGACGCCGGTCAGACCACCGAAGGTGAAGGTGACCAGGAAGCCGATCGTCCAGAGCATCGGGGTCTCGAAGGACAGCGAGCCCTTCCACATGGTGCCGATCCAGTTGAAGAACTTCACACCGGTCGGGACCGCGATCAGGAAGGTCATGAAGGAGAAGAACGGCAGCAGCACACCGCCGGTGACGTACATGTGGTGGGCCCACACGGTCACCGAGAGGCCGGCGATCGCGATCGTCGCGGCGATCAGGCCGATGTAACCGAACATCGGCTTGCGCGAGAAGACCGGGATGATCTCGGAGACGATGCCGAAGAACGGCAGGGCGATGATGTACACCTCTGGGTGTCCGAAGAACCAGAAGAGGTGTTGCCACAGCAGTGCGCCGCCGTTGGCCGCGTCGAAGACGTGGGCACCGAACTTGCGGTCGGCCTCCAGCGCGAAGAGCGCGGCGGCCAGGACCGGGAAGGCGAGCAGGACCAGGACACCGGTCAGCAGCACGTTCCAGGTGAAGATCGGCATGCGGAACATCGTCATGCCGGGGGCGCGCATGCAGATGATCGTGGTGATGAAGTTGACCGAGCCGAGGATCGTGCCGAAGCCGGAGAAGGCCAGACCCATGATCCACATGTCGGCGCCGATGCCCGGCGAGCGGACCGCGTCCGACAGCGGGGAGTAGGCGAACCAGCCGAAGTCGGCGGCGCCGTTCGGCGTCACGAAGCCGGCCACCGCGATGGTCGAGCCGAAGAGGTAGAGCCAGTACGCGAACATGTTCAGCCGCGGGAACGCCACGTCGGGCGCACCGATCTGCAGCGGCATGATCCAGTTGGCGAAGCCTGCGAACAGCGGGGTGGCGAACATCAGCAGCATGATCGTGCCATGCATGGTGAACGCCTGGTTGAACTGCTCGTTCGACATGATCTGCATGCCGGGGCGGGCGAGCTCGGCACGCATGAACAGTGCCATCACGCCGCCGATGAGGAAGAACACGAACGACGTGACCAGGTACATCGTACCGATGGTCTTGTGGTCGGTCGTGGTCATCCACTTCACGATGACGTTGCCCGGCTGCTTGCGCCGCACCGGCAGCTCGTTCTCATACGAGTCGGCGGCGGCACCCTGGGATTCGTTGAGGATGCTCACAGTTTGTTCGTCTCCGCGTTCCGGGCCGGGTCAGTCTGCTTGATGCCGGCCGGCAGGAAGCCGGTCTGCCCCTTCTCGGCCAGTTCCTTCAGGTGCGCCCGGTACGCCTCGGGGGACACGACCTTGACGTTGAAGAGCATCCGGGAGTGGTCGACGCCGCAGAGCTCGGCGCACTTGCCCATGAAGGTGCCCTCTTCGGAGGGGGTGACCTCGAAGACGTTGGTGTGGCCCGGGATGACGTCCTGCTTGAAGAGGAACGGCACCACCCAGAAGGAGTGGATGACGTCGTTCGAGGACAGGATGAAGCGGACCTTCTCGCCCTTGGGCAGCCAGAGGGTCGGCCCCGGGTTGCCGGTCTGCGGGTTGTGGTCGCCCGGGATGCCCTTCTCGTAGACGCCCTCGGCGCCCGCCGGGAAGTCCTTGGTGAAGCGGTCCGGGATCCGGGAGAGCTCCTTCGGGACCTCACCGGCCTTCGGGGTCGCCGCGTCGCCGTCGACGTTCTCGATGTAGTTGAAGCCCCAGCTCCACTGGAAGCCGATCACGTTGATCGTGTGCGCGGGCTTCGGGGTGAGCGAGAGGAGCTTCGACTCGTCACGGGCGGTGAAGTAGAACAGCACCGAGACGATGATGAGCGGGACCACGGTGTACAGCGCCTCGATGGGCATGTTGTACCGGGTCTGCGGGGGGACCTCCACCTTCGTCCGGCTGCGCCGGTGGAAGATGACGCTCCACAGGATCAGGCCCCACACCAGGATGCCGGTGACCAGAGCGGCCGCCCAGGACCCCTGCCACAGGGAGAGGATGCGAGGCGCCTCCTCCGTGACCGGGGTGGGCATTCCGAGGCGGGGGAAGTTTTTCCATGTGTACGAGCAACCAGTGGCGGTCGCCAGGACCACGCCCGCAGTCAGCGCCTGCAGCAGCTTCCGCCGCATCGGGCGCCGCGGCGAGCGGTCGGAGCCGTAGGGACTCACGTAGCGCCTTCCCGAGAGTCTCGGCCCGCGCGGCCGGCCGCGGCCGTGTTCGGGTCGGTCGCCGGCCCTGACGCAGGCAGGGGTTTGGATGTTTATGCGGACCAAACCCTACTGGACGCTATTTGGGGTCGCGCGGGGAGGGTGCCCAACGCGCCGCTACTGCCCCCGAAGGGATGGATCCGCCGTACGGGGGACGGCGCGGCACCGGCTGAATGGCGGCCTCCTGGCGGCATCTGACGCCCCCTGACCTCCGGCTCGGGGGGCGGCCGGTTAGCGTGACCGGATGCCGTACTTCGACACCGCGTCCGCCGCCCCGCTGCACCCCGTCGCCCGGCAGGCGCTGCAGGCTTCGCTGGACGAGGGCTGGGCCGACCCCGCCCGACTGTACCGGGAGGGGAGGCGGGCCCGGCTGCTGCTGGACGCGGCGCGCGAGGCTGCCGCGGAGGCGGTGGGCTGCCGGCCCGACGAGCTCGTGTTCACTCCTTCGGGGACGCACGCGGTTCACTCCGGGATCGCGGGCGTGCTGGCCGGCCGCCGGCGCGTCGGCAGCCATATGGTCGTATCGGCGGTCGAACACAGCAGCGTGCTCCACGCGGCGGAGGTGCACGAGGCGGGCGGCGGCACGGTGGCCCGGGTGCCGGTGGACCGCATGGGCGCGGCCTCCGCGGCCGGTTACGCCTCGGCGCTGACCGCGTCGACCGCGCTGGCCTGCCTGCAGTCCGCCAATCACGAGGTGGGCACGGTGCAGCCGGTGGCCGAGGTGGCCGAGGTGTGCGCGGCGGCCGGGGTGCCGCTGCTGGTGGACGCGGCCCAGTCGGTGGGCTGGGGGCCGGTGGAGGGCCGCTGGTCGGTGCTGGCCGCCAGCGCCCACAAGTGGGGCGGCCCGCCCGGGGTCGGGCTGCTGGCGGTCCGCAAGGGTGTCCGCTTCGCCCCCCAAGGTCCTGCCGACGAGCGGGAGTCGGGGCGCTCCCCCGGTTTCGCCAACCTGCCGGCCATCGTCGCCGCGGCCGCGTCCCTGCGGGCCGTACGGGCCGAGGCCGATGCGGAGGCGGCCCGGCTGCGGGTGCTCGTGGACCGGATCCGGCGGCGGGTCGCCCGGCTGGTGCCGGACGTGGAGGTGGTCGGGGATCCCGTGCGGCGGCTGCCGCACCTGGTGACGTTCTCCTGCCTGTACGTGGACGGCGAGACCCTGCTGCACGAGCTGGACCGGGCGGGCTACTCCGTCTCCTCCGGCTCCTCCTGCACGAGCTCCACCCTGACCCCCAGTCATGTCCTGAAGGCGATGGGGGTGCTGTCGGAGGGCAACGTCCGGGTCTCGCTGCCGGCGGGGACCACCGCGGCGGAGGTGAACGGCTTCCTGGATGTGCTGCCGGGGGTGGTGGCCGGGGTGCGGGACACGCTGGGCGTGCCGGAGGAGGCGCCGCAGGCTCCTGTCGCGGAGTCGCTGGAGGTGGACGCCGTCGGGCTGCGCTGCCCGCAGCCGGTGATCGAGCTGGCCCGGGCCATCCGCACGGTCCCGGTGGGCGGCACCGTCACCGTGGTCTCGGACGACGAGGTGGCCCGCCTGGACATCCCGGCGTGGTGCGCGATGCGGGGCCACACCTACCTGGGCGAATCCCCCCGCCCACCGGCCACGGCCTACACGGTCCGCCGCAACCTCTGACCCCGCCGCACCTCCGAAGCCGGGCGGAGCCCGGTGCCCGGCGGAGCCGGGGTCCCTGGTTCCCGCTGCGCGGAGCGATCCCCTCCCCGCCCCTTCCCGAAACCGGGCTCCGCCCGGACCCTCCCCCAGCTACCGCTGGGGGGACCCCCAGCGCCTCAAGCGCCGGCGAGGCCGGAAAGCCCGGCGCTCCGCGCCCGATCCGCTTCCGCTCAATCGCCGCGCGGCTGGAAGACCCGGGCGCTTCGCGCCCGGTGCGCTCAAACGCCGCGCGGGCTGGATGTTCCAGCCTCGCCGGCGTTTGAGGCGCTGGGGGTCCGGGGGCGGAGCTCCGGGATACGGCGAAAGGGCGGGGCGGGGAGGGGCTCCGCGCAGCGGGACCCCCGGGCCGGGGTCAGGCGGACAGGTGGGCGCGGACCTCGGCGGCGGCGTCCTCGCCGTACGCCTTGGTGAACCGCTCCATGAAGTGGGCCCGGGCCAGCGTGTACTCCTGGGTGCCCAGCGTCTCGATGACGAGCGTGGCCAGCATGCAGCCCAGCTGAGCCGCCCGCTCCAGCCCGACCCCCCAGCCCAGCCCCGTGAGGAAGCCCGCGCGGAACGCGTCGCCGACACCGGTCGGGTCGACCTTGGCCGTCTCCTCCGGGCAGCCGACCAGGATGGTCTCCTCACCGGCCCGCTCGATGCGGACACCCCGCGACCCCAGCGTCGTCACCCGCGTGCCGACCTTGGCGAGGATCTCCTCGTCCGACCACCCGGACTTGGTCTCGATGAGGCCCTTCTCGTACTCGTTCGAGAACAGGTACGTCGCACCCTCCATCAGGGTGCGGATGTTCTCCCCGTCCATGCGGGCGATCTGCTGCGAGAAGTCCGCGGCGAAGGGGATGCCCCGCGTCCGGCACTCCTCCGTGTGGCGGAGCATCGCCTCGGGGTCGTCGGCGCCGATGAGGACGAGGTCGAGCCCTCCCACCCGGTCGGCGACGGCCTTCAGCTCGATCTGGCGGGCCTCGCTCATCGCGCCCGTGTAGAAGGACCCGATCTGGTTGTGGTCGGCATCGGTGGTGCAGACGAAGCGCGCGGTGTGCAGCACCTCGGAGATCCGCACGGACGCGGTGTCGACGCCGTGCCGGTCGAGCCAGGCGCGGTACTCGTCGAAGTCGGAGCCCGCCGCTCCGACCAGGATCGGCCGGGTGCCGAGCTGGCCCATGCCGAAGCAGATGTTCGGGCCGACGCCGCCCCGCCGCACGTCGAGGTTGTCGACGAGGAAGGAGAGGGAGACCGTGTGCAGCTGGTCCGCGACGAACTGGTCCGCGAAGCGGCCGGGGAAGGTCATGAGGTGGTCGGTGGCGATGGAGCCGGTGACTGCGATACGCACGGCGTGGATGCTCCTGCGGATGACGGCGAGGTGACAGTCAAAACTACCCGGTCCCGGCCGTCCCGCCGACCCCCCGAAACTACCCCGTAGTAGGTCTTTCTCCGCGGGCGGCACCGAGCCTACCGTGCCCCCATGACCTATACCGATGGATTCGGATACGGAGCGTACGCGGCCGACACGCGCCCTGGGTTCGCGCAGCTGCTCGGCGACTGCGCCAGGATGGCCCCGCACTGGGCGGTCCCGGCGGACCCGCGGCCGGCCCGGGTGGCGCCCGCGCAGATCCACGGGGTCAGCGTGCCGCCCTCCTCGGCCCGCCTGATCGCCGCCACCGCCGAGTACGGCGACTAGGGCGGCGGAACCGGTTTCGCTCCTGTTCCGTCACACCGGCATCAGCCACCGGCGGTACGGGCGAAGGAGCATGCGGTGACCAGCGAACAACCCGACACATCACGCGGCACACGGCGGCGGCCCGCCTGGGCCATCGGCTCGATCGCGGCGGCCGTCCTGCTCGCCGGCGGCGGCACGGCGTACTGGGCCTCCACGGCGTACGGCGACGGCGGCTCGGGCGGCGGCCGTACGGGCAACGCCGCGGCCGCGGCGCCCCGCGTGGCCCCGAGTCCGTCCGGTCCGGGCATCGCCCCCGGCGAGCCGGACCCGCACGGCAGCGGAGTGACGTACCGGGCGGAGGTCCCGCTCCCGGAGGCCCCGGCGAGCGCGCCCTCGTACGCCGCGACCGGCGAGATCGGCGAGCAGGAGGTGGCCCGGCTCGCGCAGGCCCTCGGCATCGCGGGCGCCCCGCGGCTGGTCGGCGAGACCTGGCAGGCCGGGGAGGGCGGCGACGGGTCCGGGCCCCTGCTCACCGTGAACCGCAAGGCCCCCGGCACCTGGAACTTCGCCCGCTTCCACGGGGGCGGCGGCGCGGGCGACGACTGCAAGCGCGGCAAGGACACCTGCGGGCCCGCGACGCTCCCCCAGGGCGAGGGTGGGGGCGGCGAAGGTGCGGGCGGCGGCAAGCCGGTGAGCGAGGAGGCCGCGAAGGCGGCCGCCGCCCCGGTGCTGGCCGCGGTCGGGCAGAGCGGGGCCCGGCTGGACGCCCGCCAGACCCAGGGTGCGGTCCGGGTGGTGACCGCCGACCCGGTGATCGGCGGACTGCCCACGCAGGGCTGGTCCACCAAGGTCAGCGTCGGCGCGGACAGCACGGTGGTGGGGGGCAGCGGCGAGCTGAAGGCGCCGGAGCGGGCCGGGGAGCAGCCGGTGATCGGAGCCGTGGAGGCGCTGGCCCGGCTGAACCGGGCCTCGGGCGGCGCGGACGGTACGGGCCCCGGCCCGAGCGGCTGTGCGACCTCGGTCCCGCTGACCCCGGACACCCCGGTCGGCCCCTCGGACACGCTGCCGTGCAACCCGGAGCCGCGGCCGATGAAGCCGCCGCGGACCGAGACGGTGAAGGGCGCCGTGCTGGGTCTCGCCCCCGGGACGGTGAACGGGGCCCGCGGCCTGGTGCCGGCCTGGCACTTCGAGGTGGCGGGCACGGGCGGTGCGCCGGGGCGCACGGTGGTCCAGTCCGCCGTGGAGGGCGGCTCCACCCCGCCGGCTCCGGCGTCGGGCGCGCGGACGGTGCCGGGGTTCTCGTACGGGCAGGCCGACCGGAAGCTGACGGTGAACTTCTGGGGCGGGGTGTGCAGCACGTACGCGCTGGAGGCCCGTGAGGAGGCCGGTTCGGTGACGGTGCGGATCACGGACACCCCGACCGATCCCGGCCGGGCCTGCATCATGATCGCCCAGGAGATGTCGGTGTCGGCGACGCTGCAGCAGCCGCTGGGCGAGCGCAAGGTGGTCGACGGGACCACGGGCAAGCCGCTGCCGAAGCAGTAGGGCTCCGGTCCACACACGAAGGCCCCCGGCACCGTGAGGTGCCGGGGGCCTTCGTCACGCTTCAGGCTTAGCTGAAGGAGTCGCCGCAGGCGCAGGAGCCGGTGGCGTTGGGGTTGTCGATCGTGAAGCCCTGCTTCTCGATCGTGTCGACGAAGTCGATCGAGGCACCCTGCAGGTACGGGGAGCTCATCCGGTCCGTGACGACCTTCACGCCGCCGAAGTCCTTGACGACGTCGCCGTCGAGCGAGCGCTCGTCGAAGAAGAGCTGGTAGCGCAGGCCGGAGCAGCCGCCGGGCTGGACGGCGACGCGGAGCGCCAGGTCATCGCGGCCCTCCTGCTCCAGCAGGGTCCTGACCTTCTCGGCGGCGGCGTCGGACAGGAGGATGCCGTCGCTCACAGTGGTCTTGTCGTCCTGTACGGACATCTGCATTCACTCCCGAAGTGGGCGGCTCCCCGCCTCAGGCAGGGAAACGTCGGACTCTTGCCGTCGATGGCAACGAGCGGGGCCGCGGATTCATTCCGGACCCGACGCGTGTTTCAGACATTCATGCTCGCACACCGCTGCCCGGCGGCGGACCCGGCGGAGCGACGGGTTCATCACGGGCGAATGCGTCACATCGACACTATGGCCATCGTCAAAGTGACATGAAGCAGCTATCATAGATAGCGTCAAATAGACGAGAAGTCGAATGAAGTCTCGTAGTCGCAGAACAGAAAGGGTGCGTGTCGTGACCACCGCCCAGCCTTTGGACGTCCAGCCGACGCCCCTTGCCCTGCTGCTGCTCGGCCGCGAAGCCGACCCCAAGAGCGAGCGCGGTGTGGAGTGTCCGGGCGACCTGCCCTCGCCGTCGGACCCGGACCTGGTGGCGCGCGCCCGCGCGGCCAAGGAGAAGCTCGGCGACAAGGTCTTCATCCTCGGCCACCACTACCAGCGGGACGAGGTCATCGAGTTTGCCGACGTCACCGGCGACTCCTTCAAGCTGGCCCGTGACGCGGCCGCCAAGCCGGAGGCCGAGTACATCGTCTTCTGCGGCGTCCACTTCATGGCCGAGTCGGCGGACATCCTGACCACCGACGCGCAGAAGGTCGTCCTGCCCGACCTGGCCGCGGGCTGCTCGATGGCCGACATGGCCACCGCCGAGCAGGTCGCCGAGTGCTGGGACACCCTGACCGAGGCGGGCATCGCCGAGGTGACGGTCCCCGTCTCGTACATGAACTCCTCCGCCGACATCAAGGCCTTCACCGGCAAGCACGGCGGCACGATCTGCACCTCCTCCAACGCGAAGAAGGCCCTGGACTGGGCCTTCGAGCAGGGCGAGAAGGTGCTCTTCCTCCCCGACCAGCACCTGGGCCGCAACACCGCCGTCCGCGACATGGGCATGTCCCTGGACGACTGCGTGGTCTACAACCCGCACAAGCCGAACGGCGGGCTGACCGCCGAGCAGCTGCGGGGCGCGAAGATGATCCTGTGGCGCGGGCACTGCTCGGTCCACGGCCGATTCTCGCTGGACTCGGTCAACGACGTCCGCGAGCGCATCCCGGGCGTGAACGTGCTGGTGCACCCGGAGTGCAAGCACGAGGTCGTGGCGGCCGCGGACTACGTCGGCTCGACGGAGTACATCATCAAGACGCTGGAGGCGGCCCCGGCCGGCTCCAAGTGGGCCATCGGCACCGAGCTGAACCTCGTCAAGCGCCTGGCGAACCGTTTCGCCGGGGAGGACAAGGAGGTCGTCTTCCTCGACAAGACGGTCTGCTTCTGCTCGACGATGAACCGCATCGACCTGCCGCACCTGGTCTGGACCCTGGAGTCCCTCGCCGAGGGCACCCTGGTCAACCAGATCCAGGTCGACAAGGAGACGGAGAGCTTCGCCAAGCTCGCCCTGGAGCGCATGCTCGCGCTCCCGTAGCGCGCGCACGGCCTGCCAAACGGCCGAAGGGCCGCCCCCCTCGTCGAGGGGGGCGGCCCTTCGGCCGTTTCCGTTTCCGTTTCCCTTTGCCGTTTCCGGTTCCTGCGGCCCGGCCGGTCAGACGCCGGCCGGGGCCGGGTCGGTGTCCGGGGTGCCCTTCGGGTCGGGAACCACGCGCAGGCGGGCCGTGCGCTTGGCCCGGCGGCGGTCCTTGCGCAGTTCGACCATCGTGTAGAGGGTCGGCACCAGCAGCAGCGTCAGCAGGGTCGAGGAGACCAGGCCGCCGATCACCACCACCGCGAGCGGCTGCGAGATGAACCCGCCCTCGCCGGTGACGCCGAGCGCCATCGGCAGCAGCGCGAAGATCGTCGCCAGGGCCGTCATCAGGATGGGACGCAGGCGGTGCCGGCCGCCCTCGACCACGGCCTCGACGACGCCCAGGCCCTGGGCGCGGTACTGGTTGACCAGGTCGATCAGGACGATCGCGTTGGTCACGACGATGCCGATGAGCATCAGCATGCCGATCAGGGCGGGCACACCGAGCGGGGTCCCGGTCACCAGCAGCAGGCCGAGCGCGCCGGTCGCCGCGAACGGGATCGACACGAGCAGGATCAGCGGCTGCACCAGCGACCGGAAGGTGGCGACCAGCAGCATGAAGACGATCGCGATGGCGGCGAGCATGGCCAGGCCCAGCGAGGCGAAGGCCTCGCCCTGGTCCTCGGAGACCCCGCCGATGGTGGCCGTGGCCCCCTCGGGCAGGTCCAGCGCCTTGATCTTCGTCTGGAGCTGCGCGCCGATGGCGCCGGTGTTGTCGCCGACCGGCTTGGCGGTGACGGTCGCGGCGCGGGCGCCGTCGATCCGGGTCATGGAGACCGGGCCGGGCACCTCCTTGACCTCGGCGATGTCGCCGAGCCGGGCCGGGCCGACGGGCAGCGCCTGGAGCTCGGCCAGGGTGGCGGCCGGCTGCGCGGACTTGATGACGATGTCCCGCTCGGTGTTGTCCAGGACGGCCTTGCCCGCCGGGGTGCCGCGTACGGCCTGGGCGACGAGCGCGCCGAGCGCGGCCTGGTTCAGGCCGGCCTCGGCGGTCCGCGGGGTGGCGGTCACCGAGATCCGCGGCACGGACTGGGACAGGTCGCTCTGGACGTCGGTGACGTCGTCGAGGGTGGCCATCTCGGCCCGGACCTGCTCGGCGGCCTTGGCGAGGACGCCGGCGTCGCCCGCCTTGACGACCACGCTGAGGTTCTGGCTGCCGAAGCCGCCGCCCGCGGAGATGCTCGTGTCGCCGATGCCGGCGAGCGAGCCGAGGGTGTCCTCGATCCGCTTCTTGACGGCCTCGGAGTCGCTCCCGTCCTCCAGGACCACCTGGTACGAGGCCTGGTTGGAGCCGGTGCCGCCGCCGAAGGCGGCCAGGAAGCCCGAGGATCCGACGGTGACCTGGTAGTCCTTGACTCCCTCGATCCCGGTGAGGGCCTTCTCGACCTTGTGGCTCGCCGCGTCGGACGCGGCCAGCGAGGTGCCGGGCGGCAGCTGCTGCTTGACCGTCAGGACGGTCTGCTCGCCCTGGTCGAAGAAGTTCGTCTTCAGCAGCGGGGTCATCCCCAGGGTCCCGACGAGGACCACGGCGGCCACGACCAGGGTGCTCGCCCGGCGGCGGGTGACCAGGCCGAGGGCCCGGACGTAACCGCGCTGCAGGCGGCTCTTGGCCTCCTTCTCCTCCGCCTCGCGCCGTGCCCGGTCGGGGTCCTCCAGGGCGCCCTTCGGGGCGCGCAGGAACCAGTACGAGAGCACCGGCACGACGGTGAGGGAGACCAGCAGCGAGGCGAGCAGGGCCGCGGCGACCGTGAGGGAGAACGGGCCGAAGAACTCGCCGACCATGCCGCCGACGAAGGCGATCGGCAGGAAGACGGCGACGGTGGTGAGCGTGGAGGAGGTGACCGCGCCGGCGACCTCCTTGACCGCGGCGATGATGGCGGCCTCGCGCTCCTCGCCGTAGCCGAGGTGGCGCTTGATGTTCTCCAGGACCACGATCGAGTCGTCGACGACCCGGCCGATGGCGATGGTCAGGGCGCCGAGCGTCAGCATGTTCAGCGACAGGTCGTCGGCCCACAGCACGATCAGCGCGAGGACGACGGACAGCGGGATGGAGACCGCGGTGACCAGCGTCGAGCGCAGCGAGGCGAGGAAGACCAGGATCACGATCACCGCGAAGAGCAGGCCGAGCAGGCCCTCGGTGGTGAGGCTGGAGATGGACTTCGCGACGGGCGGGCCCTGGTCGCCGACGACGGTGAGCTCGGCGCCGGCGCCGAGGGCGGAGCGCAGCTCGGGCAGCTTGTCCTTGACGGCGTCGGAGATGGCGACGGCGCTGCCGTCCTTGTCCATGGTCAGGACGAGGGCGAGGCTGGGCTTGCCGTTGGTGCGGGTGAGGGAGACGGCCCTGGCGGGCTCCTGCTTGACGGTGGCCACGTCGCCCAGGCGGACGGCCGGCTTCCCGGGGCCGGCGCTCAGGCGCAGCTCCTCCAGCTGGGCGAGGGAGGTGTAGCCGCCGCCGACGCGGACGGTGCGGTTCTTGCCTGCCTCGTCGAAGGAGCCGGCCGGGACGGTGGCGCCGCCGGCCTGGAGGCCCTGGGCCAGCGCGGCGCCGTCGAGGCCGGCCGCGGCGAGCTTGGCGGGGTCCGGGGTGACGGCGACCCGGAGCTCCTGGACGCCGTCGACGGTGACCTGGCCGACGCCCTTGATGTCCTCGAGGACGGGGACGACGGAGCGGCTCAGCTGGTCGGCGAGCGCCTGCTGGTCCTTGTCCGAGGTGACGGCGAGGACGACGGTCGGGATGTCGTCGGTGGATCCGGCGACGACCTGCGGGTCCACCTCGGCGGGGAGCCGGACGCGGGCCCGGTTCACGGCCTGCTGGACGTCGGCGACGAGCTGCTTGGTGCCGCTGTCGCCGTAGTCGAACTTGGCCATGATCAGGGCGTTGCCCTCGCTGGCCGTGGAGGTGATGCCGGTGATGCCGTCGACGCCCTTGAGGGTGGCCTCGATCGGCTCGATGACCTGCTTCTCCACCACGTCGGGCGAGGCGCCCTGGTACGGGGCGAGCACGGACACCACCGGCAGTTCGATGGACGGCAGCAGCTGCTGCTTGAGCTGCGGGATGGCTATGGCGCCGAAGAGCAGCGCGGTGATCGAGACCAGGCCGATCAGCGCTCTTTGGGACAGGCTGAAGCGGGACAGCCAGGACATGGGCGTCGGTATCTCTCTGCAGTCGGTCTGAGCGGGCGCCGCGGGGGCGGCAGGGGCCGCGGGTGGCCCTCCAGCCTGGCGTACGCCCGGGCCCGCTGCGTCGGCCCCAGGTCCCGTCCTTATCTCCGGCATACCGCGCCTGTAGTACGCGCGGCGCGGTACGGGGCCGACGGCACTGCGGCCGGGCCGCGGGACGGGCCCTAGTCGGCCCGCGGCCTGACCAGGCCCGACTCGTAGGCCACGACGACCAGTTGGGCCCGGTCGCGGGCGCCGAGCTTGGCCATGGCCCGGTTCACGTGGGTCTTGACGGTGAGCGGGCTGACCTCCAGCCGGCCGGCGATCTCGTCGTTGGACAGACCCGCGGCGACGTGGACGAGGACCTCGCGCTCCCGGCCGGTCAGCGCGGCGAGCCGCTCGGCGTGGGCGGCGGCCGGGGCTGCGGCTCCGGCGCCGCCGCCCTGGGCGAGGAAGGTGGCGATGAGCCCCTTGGTGGCGGCCGGGGACAGCAGCGCCTCGCCGGCGGCGGCGACGCGGATGGCGTTCAGCAGCTCGTCGGGTTCGGCGCCCTTGCCGAGGAAGCCCGAGGCGCCGGCCCGCAGGGCCGAGACGACGTACTCGTCGACCTCGAAGGTGGTCAGCATGACCACGCGGACCGCGCGCAGTTCGGGGTCCTCGCCGATGAGCCGGGTGGCGGCGAGACCGTCAGTGCCGGGCATGCGGATGTCCATGAGCACCACGTCGGGCCTGGCCCGGCGGGCGAGCTCGTAGGCCTGGGCCCCGTCGCAGGCCTCGCCGACGACCTCCATGTCGGGCTCGGAGTCGACGAGCACCTTGAAGGCGCTGCGGAGCAGGGCCTGGTCGTCGGCGAGCAGGACCCTGATGGGCGTCGGCGTCTCATCCACGGCCCGACCCTACGCGGCCGGGGCGCGCCGCCCTCCCCAGGGGTCGCCCCAGGGGTCGCCCCAGGGGTCAGCCCAGGGACAGCACGACCAGGGCCACGGTCGCGGAGACCTCGGCGACGGCGCCGAAGACGTCGCCGGTGACCCCGCCGAAGCGGCCGGTGCACCGGCGCAGCAGCACCTCAGCCACCGCGAGGCCGGCGAGGACGGCGGCCGCGTGCCGGGCGGCGGCGACGGGGCCCATCGGGGCGGCGGCGGCCGCGGCCAGGCCCGCCACCGCCACGGCGGCCAGCGCGGCCGCGGTCCGCGGGACGACGCCGGCGACGGCCGCGCCCAGCCCTTCGAGGCGGGCGGGCGGCACCCCGTCGCGGGAGGCCAGGGTCATGGCGAGGCGGGCGGTGACGGCCGCGACGAGCGCCGCGAGGCCGCCGCGGACCCAGCCGTCGGCGTAGAGGCCGGACAGCGCCCCGGCCTGGACGAGCAGCACCAGCAGCAGCGCCACCACCCCGAAGGGGCCGATGTCGGACTTCTTCATGATGCGCAGCGCCTCGGCGGCCGGTTTGGCGCTGCCCAGCCCGTCGGCGGTGTCGGCGAGGCCGTCCAGGTGGAGTCCGCGGGTCAGGGCGGCCGGGACGGTGAGGGTGACGGCGGCGGCGAGCAGCGGTCCGCCGCCGAGGACGAGCAGCAGCACCCCGGCGGCCGCCGCGAGCAGGCCGACGACGAGCCCGGCGAGCGGCGCGCAGGCCATGCCGGTGCGGGCCGCGGGCCGGTCCCAGCGGGTGATGCGGGCGGGCAGCACGGTGAGGGTGCCGAAGGCGAAGCGGAGGCCGTCGGGCAGCGAGGCCCGTTCGGCAGGCGGCGTCAGGCGCGACGGCGCAGGCTGATCATCGAACGAATCTGTCATCGGCGCGAACGCTACCCGCTCGCCGGGACCGGTAAATTTTCCCAATACGGGCCAAACGGGGAGCTGCCACGACACAAGGAGCGGGCGGGATGGGTCACTGGTGGTACCGCAACATCGTCGAACCGGGAAAGCTCCCGCTGCTCCTGGCCCTGCTGTCCTTCGTCCTGTCGTTCCTGGTCACGCGCGTCATCACGCGTCTGATCCGGGCCGGGAAGGGCCCCTTCAGGAACGTCACCCCCGGCGGCCTGCACGTCCACCACGTGGTCCCCGGCGTGGTCCTGGTGATCATCGGCGGCTTCGGGGCCATCGGCAGCGGCGCCCACGGCTTCGGCTCCCTGCTCTCCGCCGTGGTCTTCGGCCTGGGGGCGGGCCTGGTCCTCGACGAGTTCGCCCTGATCCTGCACCTCGACGACGTCTACTGGAGCGAGCAGGGCCGCAAGAGCGTCGAGGTCGTGGTGCTGACGGCCGCCCTGGTGGCCCTGGTCCTCAGCGGGTTCCTGCCGTTCGGCGTGAACGACCTGACCCCGGACGAGCGCGAGAACCGGGGCCTGGTGGTGGTGAACATCGCCGCGAACTTCTTCCTGGCGCTGGTCGCGCTGTGGAAGGGCAAGGCGCGCACCGCCTTCTTCGGCACGGTGATCCCGTTCGTGGCGCTGATCGGCGCGGTGCGCCTGGCCCGGCCGGGCTCCCCGTACGCGAAGAGGTTCTACGCGAACCGGCCGCGGGCCCGCGCCAAGGCCTCGCTGCGCGCCTTCCACCACGACCGCCGCTGGGCCGTCCCGCGCCGGAAGTTCGAGAACTTCATCGGCGGCACCCCGGATCCGGACCGGGCAGCGGCGGCGGTCCCGAAGGAACCGCCGCCGCACTGAGCGCGCACCCCCGCGGGGCCCGCCGGACTCAGCCGGGATCAGCCCGGGATCAGCCCGTCGTCGCTGAGCATCTGCCGGACCTCGTCCAGCGAGGCGTCGGGCGCGGGAAGGATCAGCTCGGACGGCTCCAGCGCATCGTCGGGCAGCGGCTTGCCGAGCCGCCGCACGGCGTCCAGCAGGGCGCCCAGCGTCCGCCGGAAGCCCTCCTCGTCGCCGCCTTCCATCTCGGCGAGCAGCTCGTCGTCCAGCGCGTTGAGCTCGGGGAAGTGGCTGTCGGCCACCTCCACCTGCCCTTCCCCCATGATGCGGACAATCATGACGGGCCCCGTCCTACTGCTTGTCGAACCGGTGCTGGTTGTGCTGCTGGGCGGCGCCCGGGGCGCCGCCCTCGATCGCCTGCTGCTGCGCGGACGGGCCGCCGGCCAGCTCGGCCTTCATGCGCTGGAGCTCCAGTTCCACGTCCGTACCGCCCGAGAGGCGGTCCAGCTCGGCCTGGATGTCGTCCTTGGCGCCCAGGCCGCTCTGGTCGTCGAGGGCGCCGGAGGCCAGCAGCTCGTCGATGGCGCCCGCGCGGGCCTGGAGCTGGGCGGTCTTGTCCTCGGCGCGCTGGATCGCCACGCCGACGTCGCTCATCTCCTCGGAGATGCCGGAGAAGGACTCGGCGATCCGGGTCTGGGCCTGGGCCGCCGTGTACGTGGCCTTGATGGTCTCCTTCTTCGTCCGGAAGGCGTCCACCTTGGCCTGGAGGCGCTGCGCGGCCAGCGTCAGCTTCTCCTCCTCGCCCTGGAGGGTCTGGTGCTGCACCTCCAGGTCGCTGACCTGCTGCTGCAGCGCGGCCTTGCGGGAGAGGGCCTCGCGCGCCAGGTCCTCGCGGCCCAGCGCCAGCGCCTTGCGGCCCTGGTCCTCCAGCTTCGCGGACTGCCCCTGGAGCTGGTTGAGCTGGAGTTCCAGGCGCTTGCGGGAGGTCGCCACGTCGGCGACGCCGCGGCGCACCTTCTGCAGCAGCTCCAGCTGCTTCTGATACGAGTAGTCGAGGGTCTCGCGCGGGTCCTCGGCCCGGTCAAGGGCCTTGTTCGCCTTCGCGCGGAAGATCATCCCCATACGCTTCATGACACCGCTCATGGGCTTCGCGCGCCCCCTTCTGACGGACTTCGCTCCAGGTCACATTGCGATCCTCGATCACCCGAGATGACCGCCACAGAACCCACAGTACGGGCCCTGCCTCCATTACCGCACTGTTCGTGGACGGATGCGCTCCTCCTCCAGGACGACTGCGTCCCCGCCCGGATCAGGCGTGAGGAGTAGGTGCTCCCCCGACACCGCCGGACCCCGGCAGGGGTCCGCAGTGCCGCACGAACCCTGCACCACTCCAGACGCCCGCCGTTGCCGGATCGTTCCCCGACGGGGTGGGGTACCCGGCCGCGACCACGTACGCTTGGGTTTTGTGTTTGGTAGCCGCTCCTCCAAGGAAGAGAAGGCCGCCGCCACCGACAAGGTGAGCGCCGACCTCTCGAAGCCCCGTGACCCGCAGGCCCCCAAGGGCCGCCCGACGCCGAAGCGCGCCGTGGCCCAGTCGCAGCGCAAGGCTGTGGTGGCCTCGACCGGCGACCGCAAGGAGGACGCCCGACGCGCCCGCGAGCGGCGCCGGGTGGAGCTCGCCAAGCAGCGCGAGGCGCTGGCCAACGGCGACGAGCGGTACCTGCCCGCCCGCGACAAGGGCCCCGTGCGCAAGTTCGTCCGCGACTTCGTGGACTCCCGCTTCTCCGTGGCCGAGATGTTCCTGCCGCTGGCCGTGGTCATCCTCGTCCTGAGCATGATCCGGGTGCCGCAGATCCAGAACGTCGCCCTGCTGCTCTGGCTCGCCGTGATCGCCCTGATCATCGTCGACTCCGTCGGCCTCGGCTTCCGCCTCCGCAAGGCTCTCAACCAGCGCTTCGCCGACCAGCCGCGCCGCGGCGCGGTGGCGTACGGCCTGATGCGCACCCTGCAGATGCGCCGCCTGCGCCTGCCGAAGCCGCAGGTCAAGCGCGGGGAACGGCCCTGACCGCAAAGGCGCCCGCAGGGACGGGGGACGGCTTCTCCGGGGGCGCCCGGCTGTGGCTCGAGGGCCTCGGCGGACTGCGCAACGCCGTCCGCCAGGAGCTCGTGGGCCGGCAGGTGGAGGAGCAGATCGCCCAGCGCTTCCCCGTCGGGCAGCGGCTGCGCGTCCTCGACGTCGGCATGGGCCAGGGCACCCAGGCGCTGCGCCTCGCCCGCGCCGGGCACAAGGTCACCGGCCTGGAGATGGACCCCGGCATGCTGGCGGTCGCCCGTACGGCGCTGGAGTCGGAGCCCGCGGGCATCCAGGAGCGGGTCCTGCTGATGGAGGGCGACGGCCGGGAGACCGGCGCGCACTTCACCCCCGGCAGCTTCGACGTGGTGCTGTGCCACGGCGTACTGATGTACGTCCCCGAGCCGGACGCGATGCTCGCCGGGCTGGCCCGGATGCTGGCGCCCGGCGGCCTGCTGTCCCTGCTCGTGCGCAACGGCGACGCGCTCGCGATGCGGCCCGGCCTGGGCGGCGACTGGTCGGGGGCGCTGGCCGCCTTCGACACGATCGACTACACGAACCGGCTGGGCCTGGACGTCCGGGCCGACCGGCTGTCCGAGCTGACGGCCACGCTGTCCGGGATCGGCGCGCCGCTGCAGTCCTGGTACGGCGTCCGCGTCTTCACCGACGGCACCGAGGCCGGCGAGCAGCTGCCGCCCGACGAGGAGCTGGAGCGGCTCCTGGCGGCGGAGGAGCGGGCCGGCCGGACCGATCCGTACCGCGGGGTCGCGGCGCTGCTGCACCTGTGCGGCGTGCGCGGCTGATTCCCCGCCCTGCGACACGGCTGCGCCCCGGGTCCCCTCACGGGGCCCGGGGCGCAGCCGTGTCCGCCGTGGACCGTCCCGGGCGGACCGGCCCCCGCGCCTCGTGCGGCGGCGCGGCCGGACCGGCCGGACCGGCGGGTCAGGCGTCCAGTGCCTCGCGCAGGCTCATCGCGTACAGCTCGACGCCGTTGTCGTCGGACAGCTTCACCCGCTCGGCGCCGCCCTCCAGCAGCTGCTTCCAGTACTCCCCGATCCAGGACTCCGCGTCGCCCTGCGTGGTGAACTCCTCCGGGGTCACCGCCGGGGTCGTCTCGGTGCCCTCGGCCGTCTCGAACCGCCACGTCCACGCCATGTCCGCCTCCGTTGCTCGTCCGCTGCTCATCCGCTGGTCGCCTTGAGTCTGCCCGCAGAGTAGCCGGGCGCGCACCACTCCCGGGGACGCGGGAGGATCTTCTCGTGGAACTCACTCTGCTCGGCACCGGCACACCCGAAGGACTGCCCCGCCCCGGCTGTCCCTGCGCGGCCTGCGCGGTCAGCGTCGGCCCCCGCGCGCGGGCCGCGACGTCCCTCCTCGTGGACGGGGCGCTGCTGCTCGACCTGACCCCCGGGGCGGTCTTCGCCGGTGCCCGCGCCGGCCATTCCCTGGCCGGGGTGCGCCAGGTCCTGCTGACCCACCCGCACGACGGGCCCGCCGTGGAGCTGCCGCCGGGGCTGCCGGCGGCCGGGCGGGTGCCGGACGGGCGGGAGCTGGCGGTGATCAGCGGGCACCGGGTGCGGGCGGTGCCCATGGACGCGCCGGGCACCGGGTACGAGGTGACCGGCCCGGACGGCAGCCGGCTGCTGTACCTGCCGCCCGGCGGGGCGCCGGCCGGGACGCCCTGGAGCCTGGCGCAGCGCCCGTACGACATGGTGCTCGCGGACGTGCTGGGCCGGCCCGAGGCACTGGCGCGGCTGCGGGCCTCCGGTGCGGCCGGGCCGACCACGGACGTGATCGCCGTACACCTGGACCACGACGTCCCGCCGGGGCGCGAGCTGGAGCGGCGGTGCGCGGCGGCCGGGGCGCGGGCCGTGCCGGACGGGACGACGGTGACGGTGGGCGAGTACCACGCGGTGCCGGACCTGCCGCGCCGGACGCTGGTGCTGGGCGGCGCCCGCTCGGGCAAGTCCCTGGAGGCGGAGCGGCGCTTGGAGAGCTTCCCGGAGGTGGTGTACGTGGCCACCTCGGGCTCCCGCGAGGGCGACTCCGAGTGGGCGGCGCGGGTCGGGCTGCACCGGGAGCGGCGGCCGGCGAGCTGGCGGACGGTGGAGACCTGCGAGCTGGTGCCGCTGCTGTCGGAGGGCGGTGAGCCGCTGCTGATCGACTGCCTGGCGCTGTGGCTGACGGACGCGATGGACCGGGTGGGCGCCTGGGACGACGCGGTCTGGGCCGGGCGGGGACAGAAGGACCTGCGGGAGCGGACGGCGCAGCTGGTGGCGGCGCTGCGGGCGACCCGGCGCACGGTGGTGGCGGTCAGCAACCAGGTGGGCTCGGGGATCGTCCCGGCGACCGCGTCGGGGCGGCGCTTCCGGGACGAACTCGGGCGCCTGAACGCCGCGGTGGCCGCCGAGTGCGAGCACGTGCTGCTGGTGGTGGCCGGCCAGGCGCTGGTGCTGAAGGACTGATCCGGGGCGCCGGTCCTGCGCCGGGGCCCGCAGTGGCGGGACAGGCTTGGGCAGGGCCTCACCGGCTGTACGCTCTGGCAGATGACCACGCTGAATCTCGACGACTTCTCCGATCTGATCGAGCGCCCCGACGGCGGCGTCCGGCGTGACGCCGAGGAGCGCCGTGAGCGGCTGGCCGTGCCGGCCGGGGCGCTCGGGCGGCTCGACGAGCTCGCCGAGTGGCTCGCCGCCGCGCAGGGGCGGGTTCCGGTCAAGCCGATCAAGGCGCCCAAGGTCGTCCTGTTCGCCGCGGACCACGGGATCGCTGCCGCCGGCGTCTCCGCCCGGGCGGCCGGCTCCGCCCACGCGCTGGTGCGCTCCGTGCTCGACGGGGCCAGCCCCGTGTCGATCCTGGCGGGGCGGTTCGGCGCCTCGGTGCGGGTCGTGGACGCCGGGCTGGACTGCGACCCGGAGCTGCTGCCGCAGGACGTGGTCCGCCACCGGGTGCGCCGCGGCAGCGGGCGCATCGACGTCGAGGACGCGCTGACCCGCGAGGAGGCCGAGGCGGCCCTGCGGCTCGGCATGCGGATCGCCGACGAGGAGGCGGACTGCGGGACCGACCTGGTGGTCCTGGGGGACCTGAGCGTCGGCGGCACCACGGTCGCCGCGACGCTCGTCGCCGCGCTCTGCGGCACCGACGCCTCGGTGGTGACCGGCCGCGGCGGCCTGCCCATCGACGACCTGACCTGGATGCGCAAGTGCGCGGCGATCCGCGACGCGCTGCGCCGGGCCCGCCCGGTCCTGGGCGACCAGGTGGCCCTGCTCGCCGCGGTCGGCGGCGCGGACGTTGCCGCCATCACCGGCTTCCTGCTCCAGTGCGCGGTGCGCCGTACGCCGGTCGTCCTCGACGGCATCGTCTCGGCGGCCTGCGGACTGGTGGCCCAGCGGGCGGCGTTCCGGGCCCCGGACTGGTGGCTGGCCGGGCAGGCCAGCGGCGAGCCCGGCCAGACCAAGGCCCTGGACCGGATGGCACTCAACCCTGTGCTCTCCCACGGCGTCACCGTGGGAGAAGGAACCGGGGCATTGCTCGCTCTTCCGCTGGTCCAGGCGGCCGCCGCACTCGCGGCGGAACTCCCGGAGCAGCCGGAGCGGCCCGAGCGGCCGGAGCACGAGCCGAACGACTGAGCCGCCGGGGGACACGGTCTTGACCAGGCCATGACCCCCGGACCCGGCCACCCATGGACGGCGGCGCCCCATATCATCGCGTTTCATGGGAGAGGCCCGCTTGACCAGCGAACATACCGACCGGACCGCCACTCAGGCCGCAAAGGCCCCAGAGGGTGCGCAGCCGAAGAAAACACCGCAGTCCGCCGCCAAGGACACCACCAAGGCCATCGGCAAGGACGGCGCCAAGGAGACCAGCAGCAAGGACACCGGGAGCAACGCGAGCACCCCGAGCAAGAAGGACGACGGCGGCGGCCGCGACACCGGGCGCGGATCGGCCCGTTCCCGGCGCAGCGCCGCCTTCGCGGTCTGGTACCTGCGCGCCGTCACCTTCGTGAACTTCCTCAGCGCGGTGTGGGTCTCCCTCGGGCAGGACCTGCGCCGGCACAACACCGCCGACTTCTACACCCCTTACCTGCTCACCGCGGGCTTCGCCTCCGGCCTGTTCTCGCTGCTGCTCGCCGTCACCATGGGCCGGCGCAAGCGGGCCGCGTGGATCCTGAACCTGGTCCTCGGCGGCCTGCTCCTGCTGGCCTTCGCCACGGCCGCCTTCGCGCCGTGCACCAGCGGCGAGTTCAACCTGTGCTACCCGGAGTTCCGGGACCACACCCAGAACTGGATCTCCCTCGTCCTGACCGCGGCGTTCGTCGCAGCCCTCGTCGTGGGCCGCAAGGAGTTCTACGCCAAGGGCGACCGCTCCAACCCCAAGCTGGCCACCGCCGTCGCCGCCGTCGGCCTGCTGGTCACCTCGCTGGCCGCCGCGCTGATCGTCGGCGCCGCCAACACCGACCCCGACGCCGCCGACGCGACGTTCCTGGCCCGCTGGCGCTACGGAGCGATGCGCCTGATCACCCTGGACCCCAACGCCCGCGACTACGCCTCCATCACCACGCCCGCCTGGGTCGACGTCGTCATCAACGTGATGTCGATGATCCTGCTGCTCGCCGTGCTCCTCGCCGCGTTCCGCTCGCGCCGCGCCGTGGACCCGATCACGCCCGAGGACGAGGACAGGCTGCGCGCGCTGCTGGCGAAGCAGGGCGACCGCGACTCGCTCGGCTACTTCGCCCTGCGCCGCGAGAAGTCCGTCATCTGGTCCCCCACCGGCAAGGCCGCCGTCACCTACCGCGTCGTCGGCGGTGTCTCCCTGGCCTCCGGCGACCCCATCGGCGACCCCGAGGCCTGGCCCGGCGCCATCGACCCGTGGCTGGCCGAGGCCCGCGAGCACGGCTGGGTGCCGGCCGTGATGGGCGCGAGCGAGGAGGCCGGCCAGATCTACGCCCGGCACGGCCTGGACGCCCTGGAGCTGGGCGACGAGGCCATCGTCGAGACCGCCGAGTTCACCCTCGAGGGCCGCGCCATGCGCACCGTCCGGCAGGCCTTCAACCGTGTCAAGCGCGCCGGCTACACCGTCCGCATCCGCCGCCACGCCGACATCCCGGCCGAGGAGATGGCCGAGCTGGTGCGCCGCGCCGACGACTGGCGCGACGGCGCCACCGAGCGCGGCTTCTCCATGGCGCTGGGCCGCCTGGGCGACCCGGGCGACGGCCAGTGCGTGATGCTGGAGTGCACCGACGGCAACGGCGACCTGCGGGCGCTGCTGTCCTTCGTGCCGTGGGGCCCCAAGGGCCTGTCGCTGGACCTGATGCGCCGTGACCGCGATTCCGAGAACGGTCTCATGGAGTTCATGGTCATCGAACTCCTCGAACGCTCCAAGGAGATCGGCGTCACACAGGTCTCGCTCAACTTCGCGATGTTCCGCTCCGTCTTCGAGCGGGGGTCCAAGCTCGGCGCGGGTCCGGTGCTGCGCCTGTGGCGCTCGCTGCTGAGCTTCTTCTCCCGCTGGTGGCAGATCGAGTCCCTCTACCGGGCCAACGCCAAATACCGGCCGATCTGGGAGCCGCGGTTCATGCTCTTCGAGAAGAGCTCCGACCTGCTGCGGATCGGCATCGCGGCGGGCCGGGCCGAGGGCTTCCTGGAGGCTCCCGGGCTGCCGAAGTGGCTCAACCGCAGACATCTGGAGACCAATCGTTGACGGCTTGGACGACCACCCCACTGCGGCGGTTCGCCCGCCGTGAGTGGGGGCCCCTGCTGAGGACCGTCCGGGACGCCCTCGTCCGCGACCGCTGGCGGGCCGTCCCGATGACCCTCGGGGCGGTGTGCCTCACCTCGGCATTCCAGGTCGTCCAGAACACCCCGTGGGGGTTCCAGCCCGTCCAGAACCTCGGGTCGGTCAAGGCCGTCGACCCGTTCTGGCTGGCCCTGCTGCGGACCCCACTCTCCCTCTTCGTCCCGGCCCTCGACCTGCCCGTGTGGGGGGCCCTGGCCCAGATCCTGCTGGTCTTCGGGATCGCCGAGGTCTGCATCGGGTGGTGGCGCACGCTGCTGATCGGCTACGTCGCCACCCTCGCCGGGACCACGTACGCGCGGATCGGGCTCTCCCTGGGCCCCGGCCACCCCTTCGGACTGCCGGTCGACGACCGGGTCGTCAACGACACCGGCCCGTCGGCGGCGGTCGTGGGCCTCGCCCTCTACCTGTGCTGGCGCTACCGGGCCCACCTGACCGGCGCCCTGGTGATCGGCGTCATGGTCGGCGAGGTGCTCGTCAAGGACAACCTCGCCGGCAAGGAGCATCTCGCGGCGATCGCCGCCGTGATGGCGCTGTGCCTGGTGCGCGCCGCCCGGCGCCCGCAGCCCTGCTCCACCCCGCCGCCGCACCGCAGGCCCCCCGCCGCGTCCGCACCCCCGCGGCCGCCGCGCCCCGGCGGCTGACCGGCGGCCGACCGGCCGCCGAACGGGCGCCCGCACTGCCCGGGGGCCGGACTGCCCGGCTCCGCCCGGGAGGGCAGGCCGTACCGTATCGGGGTGACGACAGACCTCGGGCCGTTCGCCCGCACCCGGCGGTGGCTGCGGGCCCATCCGCTCGCCTTCGACGCCGTCCTCGCGCTCGGGGCGCTCGTCTCCATGGTCGTCGGCTCCTTCGCCGACCCGCACGGCCCGCACGGGCCCACCTTCGGCACCCGCACCCCCGAGCCGTTCTCGCTGCTGCTGATGGTCCTGGCCGCGGGCGCGCTCGTCTTCCGGCGCCGCCGGCCCCGCGCGGTGCTCGCCGCGACCATCGCGCTGTCCCTGCTGGAGCTGACCACCGGCGAACCCCGCGCGCCCGTCGCCATGTCGACCGTGATCGCCCTGTACACCCTGGCCTCCCGCACCGACCGGCCCACCACCTGGCGGATCGGCCTGCTCACGATGGCCGGGCTGACCGGTGTGGCCATGCTGGCCGGCCCGCTGCCCTGGTACGCCCAGGAGAACATCGGCATCTTCGCCTGGACCGGGATGGCCGCGGCCGCCGGCGACGCGGTCCGCAGCCGGCGCGCGTTCGTCGACGCGATACGGGAGCGGGCCGAACGCGCCGAGCGGACCCGCGAGGAGGAGGCCCGCCGGCGCGTGGCCGAGGAGCGCCTGCGCATCGCCCGCGACCTGCACGACGTGGTCGCCCACCACATCGCCCTGGTCAACGTGCAGGCGGGGGTGGCTGCCCACGTCATGGACAAGCGGCCCGACCAGGCCAAGGAGGCCCTCGCCCACGTACGCGACGCCAGCCGCTCGGCACTGAACGAACTCCGCGCCACGGTCGGCCTGCTGCGCCAGTCCGGCGACCCGGAGGCCCCGACCGAGCCGGCCCCGGGCCTGGCCCGGCTGGACGAGCTCGTGGACACCTTCCGGCACGCCGGACTGCCGGTGAAGGTGATGGTGGAGCTGGGCCGGGACCCCGGGCCGCTGCCCGCCGCCGTGGACCTCGCGGCGTACCGGGTCATCCAGGAGGCCCTGACCAACGTACGCAAGCACGCGGGCCCGGGGGCCCGGGCCGAGGTCAGCGTGGTCCGGGTCGGCGCCTCGACGGAGGTCACCGTCCTCGACGACGGCGGCACCGGCGCCGACCCCTCCCCCGCGTCCGCCCCGGGCGGCGGCCACGGCCTCCTCGGAATGCGCGAACGAGCGAGCACCCTGGGCGGCTCCTGCTCCGCGGGCCCCCGCTACGGCGGCGGCTTCCGGGTGCATGTGGTACTGCCGGTGACGTAACCGCGGCCGGGGCCGGCTTTTGCCCCCTCGAGGGGCCGGGGGCACGTCGGCGGCTGCCCACCCGCCACACGGGCGGCGCGGCGGCGCGGCGGCCACAGCGACACGGATGTGGACGGGGACGCAAATAGCGGGCCGGGACCCATGGGTCGGGATCTCGGCCGGGCGGGATCAGGGAGGGTATGGGGGCTTCCCGTCAGTCTCATCGTCCTTCCGCGTCGGGCCGGCCTGTCAAGAGCGCTCCCTGCGGTCGCGTCGCTACGCGATGGCCTTCGGCCACCCTTGACAGGCCGTCCCGCCACGGAAAAACGAAGACTGCCGGGAAACCCCCAAAAGAACGGCACGGTCCAAGGTCAAAGGGACGGCGCATCAGAGATGCGCGCCGGGACAGGGCCCGGCAGACCGGGCATCCGACCCCGAAACCCAGCCGATCCCCCGCCGGGGCGCGCCCACCCGCACCCAAGGCACACACCGCCCCCTCCCTAAGCACCCAGACACCCCAGATCGCTACGCGCTCCTCATTTCTTAGTGCCCGACGGCCGTCCTGGGCCGATACCCGCACGAAATGACGAACCGAGAGTCATTCGGAGTCGACAGGCGCAGCGGATCGCTACGCGCTGCCCTGGTCTCAGCGTCCGACGCCCGTCCGGGGCTGGTCATACACGGAACGCCTCTGCGGCTGACACGGGAACCAGTGGCA
>NZ_JBEZVK010000024.1:88195-114846 GCF_040636955.1 Streptomyces sp. NPDC032472 | reverse complement strand
GCGGTCGTCGATGCGGCCGCGCAGCACGCGGTCGACCGCGTCGGGCTGCTCGGAGATCTCCTTGTGCATGTAGGTGTCGTGGCCGCCCATGTCGTACGAGGCGGCCTCCCACTCCACGGTCTCCGGGGTGGCGGTCGTGGTGGCGCCGCTGGTGGTGTAGGTGCGGAAGTCGTCGGCCTTCAGGGTGGCCATCTCGCCGTCGTCGAGGGTGACGACCTGGCGGGTGTGGGCGACCAGCGCGGCGACGTCGGAGGCGACGAACATCTCCTTCTCGCCGATGCCGAGGACGACCGGGGAGCCGTTGCGGGCGACGACGATGCGGTCGGCGAAGTCGGCGTGCATGACGGCGATGCCGTAGGTGCCCTCGATCGCCTTGACGGCCTCGCGGACCTTCTCCTCCAGCGTCTCGGCCTGGGAGCGGGCGATCAGGTGGACGATGACCTCGGTGTCGGTCTCCGAGACGAAGACCACACCGTCGGCCTCCAGCTTGGCGCGGAGCTCGGCGGCGTTGTCGACGATGCCGTTGTGGACGACGGCGACCTTGTTCTCGGCGTCGAGGTGCGGGTGGGAGTTGATGTCGCTCGGCGCGCCGTGCGTGGCCCAGCGGGTGTGGGCGATGCCGGTGGTGCCGGCGAAGCGCTTGGGCACGCGCGTCTCGAGGTCACGGACGCGGCCCTTGGCCTTGACGACCTTCAGCGCCGTGGACTTCGGGCTGTTGACGACGATGCCCGCGGAGTCGTATCCGCGGTACTCCAGTCGCTGCAGGCCTTCCAGCAGCAGCGGAGCCACGTCGCGCTTGCCGATGTATCCCACGATTCCGCACATAAAGTCTTGCCCCTCCTGAGGTTCGGGTTCTCTTGCCGCCGCTCGTGCCGCATGTCGCGTCGAAGGCGCCCTGCCGGTGCCAGTGCCAGTGCCTTGCCGGTGCCGGTCCGGGCCGTGCGGGCCCGGAACGGCGCCCGCTCAGCCGTAGACGATGCGGCGCAGCTGCCGCAGGGACAGCTCCGGCGGTGCCACCGCGCGGTGCGGCAGTTCGGCCGCGATGCGCTCGAAGATCTCCGCGTTGACCGCGCCGCCGGACTGCAGTTCGCGGTGGCGCCGGCGGACGAACTCCTCGGTCGTCTCGTTGAAGTACGCGAGCACGTCGAGCACCACCCGGGCGGCCTCCCCGCGCTGCAGCGCGGTGCTGCGCACCAGGTGGTCGACGAGGTCGTCATACGACGGGCGACGGTCGAGCACCCGTAGATATTGACCGGCGAAGAGCCGGAACGCAAAGATCCTGCCCGAAAGCGGGCAGGATCCTTCTGGTCCAGACCAGCGGAATGCGTAAATCCGGTAAGTAAATGGCTAGAAACGCCGCAAAACGGACTGTTTGGCCGCGGTGAACTCCTCGGCCGTCAGGACGCCCGCCTGGTGCAGGTCCCCGAGCTCGCGCAGCCGCCGCAGCAGTGCGTCGTGGTCCTCGACCGCCGTCTTCCCCTCCGGTCCGGCCGCGAGCTCCGCCGCCGGCGCGGGGACGACGGGCTCCGGGGCGGGCTCCGCCGGGGCCGACGGATGCGGCATCCGTACCGCCACGGCCGCCGCGACCAGCGCCATCAGCGGGTCCTTCTTGAACCCGAAGAGCTCCACCGTGTACGGGTCGTACTTCGGGGCGGGAGCCGGCGGGGCACCCGCCAGGGTGAACCGGATCCAGCCGTTGTCCAGCCCCTTCGACGGGGACCACTCCACCGCCTGCAGGTCGCCGAGGCGGAAGGTGCGCGGCCCGCCGGAGCTCTTGGCCTCCTCCGTCGTCCAGTTCCAGTCCAGGCCCACCCGGTCCCCGTCGAAGGCCACCGTCCCGTCGCCCGCGCCCACCGTGATCGGCACCGACGGCCCCGGCAGCAGGTAGGACTCCACCGGCCCGGGGTCCACCTGGTCCAGCAGCAGGGCCTGGCGCACCTCGTCCACGAAGTACTCCGCCACCCCCGTCCGGTCCGACTCCACCGTCAGCCGGTACGGGTCGGAGGCCTCCGGCAGGCGTCCCCCGGTCACCTGGAGCAGCGGGCACGCCCCGTCACGCAGCCGCAGCCGCAACCGGCCCGCCTTGCGGCCCTGTTCGTATGAGATCCCGGCGAGGGCGCGCAGCGGCACCACCACCTCGCCGAGGGTCTGGCGCAGCAGGCCCACCCCTTTGTCGCGGCCGGGCACGATCCGTACCGTCTCCCCGTCGAAGGTCCACGTACCGTCCTTCTGGATGATTTCCGCCATCCTGCGATTCTCTCACCGCCCCTGGAAGGGGAGTTGGCCTATACCTGGGCCATGAGAGTCCTGCGACGCACGCTCGGCACCCTCCTCGTCCTCGGCCTCCTCGGCGGTTGCCTCTCCTGCGCCGCCGCCCGCGGCGATGACGCCGGACCCGGCGACCGGCGCGCCGAAGCCCCGGCCCCCTACGAGCAGCTCCTGCCGGCGCCGGCCTCCGTACGCGCCGCGGGCCCCGGCTACCCGCTCGGGCCCGGCACCGTCATCCGCACCGGCCCGGTCGGCGACGACGAGGTCCGGCGGGTCGGCGAGCTCCTCGCCGAGCAGCTGCGCGGCCCGACCGGGCTGCCGCTGCCGGTGGTGGAGGGCCTGGAAGGCACGGCCGGCGCCGGGATCCTGCTGCGCATCGACGCCCGCGCCGAGGGCGTCGGCGAGGAGGGCTACCGGCTGGAGTCCGCCCCGCGCGGGGTCACCCTGACCGCCCGCACCCCGGCGGGCCTCTTCCACGCCGGGCAGACGCTGCGCCAGCTGCTGCCGCCGGCCGGCGCGGGCACCGTCCCCGGCGGGCAGATCACCGACGCGCCCCGGTTCGCGTACCGGGGCGCGATGCTGGACATCGCCCGGCACTTCTTCCCCGTGGAGCAGGTCAAGAGGTACGTGGACCAGCTCGCCCGGTACAAGGTGAACACCCTCCACCTCCACCTCACCGACGACCAGGGCTGGCGCATCGCCGTCGACTCCTGGCCGCGGCTGGCCGAGTACGGCGGCGGCAGCGAGGTCGGCGGCGGCCCCGGCGGCCACTGGACCAAGGACCAGTACCGCGACCTGGTGGCGTACGCGGCCGCCCGCTACGTGGACGTGGTCCCGGAGATCGACATGCCCGGGCACGTCAACGCCGCCCTGGCCTCCTACGCGGAGCTGAACTGCGACGGCAAGGCGCCCGAGCGCTACACCGGCATCAAGGTCGGCTTCAGCTCGCTGTGCGTCGGCAAGGACCGGACGTACGAGTTCATCGACGACGTCCTCGGGGAACTGGCCGCCCTCACCCCGGGCCGCTACCTGCACATCGGCGGAGACGAGGCCCACTCCACCCCGGCGGCGGACTACGCGGCGTTCATGGACCGGGCGCAGGCGGTGGTCGGGAAGTACGGCAAGACGGTGGTGGCCTGGCACCAGCTGGCCGCGGCCCGCCCGGCGCCGGGCGCGGTGCTGCAGTACTGGGGCCACGACAAGACCGCGGCCGCGGAGAAGGCAGCGGTGGCCGCCGCCGCGAAGGCGGGCCACCCCCTGATCCTGTCCCCGGCGGACCGCCTGTACCTGGACATGAAATACGACGCCACCACGAAGCCGGGCCTGGCCTGGGCGGGCTACGTCCCGGTCCGCCGCGCCTACGACTGGGACCCGGGGACCTACCTGGCCGGGTCCGGGGTCCCGGCCTCCGCGGTCCTCGGCGTGGAGGCCCCCCTGTGGACGGAGACCATCGCCACCCGCCCCGACCTGGAGTTCATGGCCTTCCCCAGGATCCTGGGCCTGGCCGAACTCGGCTGGAACCCGGCCCCGCCCGACTGGTCCGGCTACAGCCGCCGCCTGGCCGCCCAGGCCCCCCGCCTGGACGCGGAGTCCATCACCTACTACCGCGCCCCGGACGTCCCCTGGCCGTAGCCGGCTTCCCGAACCGCGCGCAGCCATATGACGATCTGAAGGCGGACACCTTCGAGTCCGAGGAGGAACTCGACGAGTTCCTCGCCTTCATCCACGCCGAGCGCCGACGCGACGTCGCCTGAGCCGCCGCGATGCAGCCCGTCGCCGACGGCGTACGAGTCACGACGTGTGCCCGGCGCCGCCCGTGCCCCGGGCACCCCACGACGACGGCGGGCGCGGCCTGCACCTGGTGGCTGCCGTCGCCGACCGGTGGGGTGTCGGGGAGCGGGCCGGGCCCGGCAAGCGGGTATGGGCCGAGCCGACCTGAAGGGGGCCGACGGGTGAGGCCGCCCGACTGGCTGCACACCGTGGACCACTCCGGCAGCGGGGCGATCCACGAGATCGAGTGCACATCCTGTCTGGCCGGGTCGGGCCCGGCCGATGACATGGATGCGCCCGCGGTGTGGGCGCTGCGGCACGCCCGGCGGACCGGTCACACCGGCTACCGCCGGATGGTGACCGACTTCCAGCGGGCGCCGGCCTCGGACGGATGAGGCGACGGGTGCGCACGCTCCGAGGGACCGTAGTCGCAACGCGCGCGCCCGCCGCCCGGTTCACCGGCGCGCGAAGGGCGCGACGGGGTTCTTGAGGGTGCCGACCAGCTGGAGGGCCGCCGACGGGTCGGCGAGGTCGACCATCTGCTTGTTGTTGCGCAGCTGGAGCCGGTTCAGGCAGGACAGCTGGAATTCGTCCGCGAAGAGGTCGTAGCGGGCGAAGCGGTCGGCGAGGGCCGGGATCGAGTCCTGGTAGTCGTGGGCGCAGTCCGCGACGGCCCGCCAGAAGGTGTCCTCCTCGCAGATGCCCTCGGTGGCCAGGATCGAGCCGAGGAAGCGGAAGAAGCAGTCGAAGACGTCCGTGAAGATCGACAGCAGCTTCATGTCCTCCGGGATGTCCGCCCGGATCCGCTCGACCGCCGGCGGCAGGACCGCGTCCGGGTCCATGACGACGATCTCCTCGGCGATGTCCTTGAAGACCGCCCGCTTCACCACGCCGCCCTCGATGACGAGGATCGTGTTCTCGCCGTGCGGCATGTACGCCAGGTCGTACTGGTAGAAGCAGTGGAGCAGGGGCACCAGGTAGGCCCGCAGGTAGTGGCGCAGCCACTCGGCCGGGGCCAGACCCGACTCCTCGATCAGCGCGCCCACGAAGGAGCGGCCCTCGGAGTCCACATGCAGCAGCGAGGCCATCGTGGCCAGGCGCTCGCCCTCCTTCAGCGAGGCGACCGGCGACTCGCGCCACAGCGCGGCCAGCATCTTGCGGTACGGCGAGTAGCGGTCCGTGGCGCGCTCGTACTGGCGGTGGTGGTAGCCGATCGCCGCCCGCTCCCGGATGATCGAGAAGTCGACGGAACGCAGGACCTCGTCGTTCTCGATCAGGCGGTGCAGCCAGTCGTTGATCGCCGGGGTGGCCTCCATGTAGGCGGCGGACAGCCCCCGCATGAAGCCCATGTTCAGCACCGAGATCGCCGTCTTGACGTAGTGCTTCTCGGGGGCGCTCGCGTTGAAGAAGGTACGGATGGATTGCTGCGCCAGGTACGCGTCCGCGCCCTCGCCGAGCAGTACCAGCCGGCGGTTCGCGATCTCGGCGGCGAAGGTGACCGTGGTCTTGTTCCACCACTGCCAGGGGTGGACCGGCAGCAGGTGGTAGTCCGCGAGGTCCAGGCCGATCGAGGCCATCTTCGCCTCGAAGCCGGCGATGGTCTCCTCGCCCAGCTCGGCGCGCATGAAGGCGTCGTGCTCCAGGCCGGCGCCCGCCGTGAAGGTGGACACGTCCTTGCGGGCGGCCACCCACACCAGGTGCACCGGGCTCGCCGCCTCCGGCGCGTACGAGAGGTACTCGTGGACGCCGAAACCGAGCCGGCCGTTGTTGGCGACGAAGCAGGGGTGGCCCTCGGTCATGCCCGTCTCGATGTCCTGGAAGGAGGACTTCGCGAGGACCGAGGAGGGGATCTGAGGCTTGGTGTACTTGAAGCCCGAGCCGGCCAGGGTGGAGGAGATCTCCTCCAGGTAGACCGGCAGCACCTCGGCGCTCAGGCCCAGGGCCTCCCTCATCTCGATGTGGAAGTCGAGGGCGTCCAGCGGCAGCTCGGCGCCGCCGCACACGCGGCTGATCGAGGCCTCGTCGACGACCCAGTGGTCCAGGGCGTGGCGGACTGCCGTGAAGCGGTACTCCACGGTGCCGTCGTCGCTGGTCACCGCGTACGAGGACCCGTGCGGGGAGCCGTGCGGGGCCCCGTCGCCCACCGGGGTCGGGGTGAGCAGGCGCTCGTGGGAGAACTCAGCCAGCGCCTTGCGGACCAGCGCGCGGTTCGCGCGGGACCACAGCTCGGGGGAGAGGTGGGAGATCGCGTCGGCGAGGCTCATATCGACACCCCCGTGGCCAGGCCGGTGGCCGCCTCGAACTGCTCGCGGGTGCAGAAGCTGAGCAGGGCCTGCTTCTCCGGCTTCTGCACCGGGCCGTGCACGGTGAAGCCGACGGCCTCGTTCAGGGCGTGCACCGCCGTGTTGTCCACGTCGGGTTCGACCACGACGCGCCGGGTCGCCGGGTCGGCGAACAGGGCGGCCATCACCGTGGTGATCACGGCGCGGGTGAAGCCGTGCAGCGGCGCCTCGGCGGGCGCGACGAGGAAGTGCATGCCGACGTCGCCGGGCTCGGCGTCGTACAGGCCGACGAGCTCCAGCCGGCTCGGGTCGTAGCGCTCCATCAGGAAGGCCGGGCGGCCCTCGTGCAGGCCGATGAACGCGTCGTGGTGCTCGGCGGCCGCGATCCTCATGTACTCGCGCTCGACGTCGGGCAGCGAGGCGTCCTGCATCATCCAGAACGCCGCCTTGGGGTGGGTGACCCAGGAGTGCAGCAGCTCCGCGTCGGCGAGCGGGTCCATCGGGCGGACCGCGAAGCCGCCGAGGACGGCGTCCTCGCGCGCGAAGAGGGTGTCGGTGGTGCTCATTACAGGGTGCCTTCCGGGGCGGAGAACTGCTGGAACGCGATGGACTTCTCGACCTTGTAGTACTCCCGGCCGAGCAGCTCCCCGACGATGTACGCGTTGCGGTACGCCGCCATGCCCAGGTCGGGCGAGGTGAGGGAGTGGTTGTGGGTCGTGCCGTTCTGGAGGTAGACCCCGCGGCCGGTCACGTCGACCGCGTAGTTGCGGCCGGCGTCCAGGCGGCCGCGGCCGTCGAAGTTCAGCCGGTCCCTGATGGGGTCCAGGAACTCCGGGGTCGAGTACGTGTAGCCGGTGGCCAGCACCAGGCCCTCGGAGGCGAGGGAGAAGTCGCGCTCCTGCTCCTCCTGGCGCAGCCCCAGCGTGTACGTGCCGGTGGTGGTGTCGTACGCGGCGCTGTGCAGGGCGGTGTTGGTGAGCAGGGTGGTGGGGACGGGACCGGGCATGGTGACCCGCTTCTGGTAGAGCAGGTCGAAGATCGCGTTGATCAGGTCGCCGTCGATGCCCTTGAACAGGTTCTTCTGCTGGGTCTCCAGGCGGTACCGGGTGTCCTCCGGGAGGGCGTGGAAGTAGTCCACGTACTCCGGGGAGGTCATCTCCAGGGTGAGCTTGGTGTATTCGAGCGGGAAGAAGCGCGGCGATCGGGTCACCCAGTTGAGCCGGTAGCCGTACGTGTCGATCTCCGCGAGGAGGTCGTGGTAGATCTCCGCGGCGCTCTGGCCGGAGCCGACCAGGGTGATGGACTTCTTCTTCTGCAGCTCCGCCTTGTGCTCCATGTAGGCGGAGTTGTGGATGAAGTCGCCGGGCAGCTGCGCGCAGGCGTCCGGTATGTGCGGCGGGGTGCCGGTGCCCAGCACCAGGCGGCGGCAGCGGAACGTTTCTCCGCCGTCCGTGCGGACCTCGTACAGCTCCGCGCCGGCGTCATAGGCGACCTCGGTGACGGAGGTGGAGTACAGGACGTTGTCGAGCCGGTCGGCGGCCCAGCGGCAGTAGTCGTTGTACTCGGTCCGCAGCGGGTAGAAGTTCTCCCGGATGTAGAAGGAGTACAGCCGGTCCTGGTCCTTCAGGTAGTTCAGGAAGGAGAAGGGCGAGGTGGGGTCGGCCAGGGTGACCAGGTCCGACATGAACGGCGTCTGCAGGTGGGCGCCGTCCAGGAACATCCCGGCGTGCCACTCGAAGTGCGGCTTCGACTCGATGAAGAGGCCGTCGAGCTCCTCGATCGGTGCGGTCAGGCAGGCGAGTCCCAGGTTGAAGGGACCGAGGCCGATCCCGATGAAATCACGGGTCCGGCGGGGGTCACGAGGCTCACGAGACGACTGCAAGGGATTCTCCCAGGTACTGCTCGGCGTGGGACGCGAGGAGGTCGAGCACGGCCGCGATGTCGGCCGTGGTGGTCTGCGGGTTGAGGAGGGTGAACTTCAGGTACTGGTCCCCGTCGACCTTGGTGCCCGCGACGACGGCCTCGCCGGAGGCGAACAGCGCCTTGCGGGCGTGCAGGTTGGCCTCGTCGACCAGGTCGGGGCGCACCGCACCCTCGGGGACGTAGCGGAAGACCAGGGTCGAGATCTGCGGGCGGACCACGACCTCGAAGCGGGGGTCGGCGTCGATCAGCTCCCAGCCGGCGGCGGCGAGGTCGACGACCTCGTCGAAGAGCGAGCCGATCCCGTCGGCGCCCATGGTGCGCAGCGTCATCCAGAGCTTGAGGGCGTCGAAGCGGCGCGTGGTCTGGATGGACTTGTCGACCTGGTTGGGGATCCTCTCCTCGGCCATTCGGCGCGGGTTGAGGTAGTCCGCGTGGTACGTGGCGTGCTGGAGGGTGTCGCGGTCGCGGACCAGCACCGCGCTGGAACTCACGGGCTGGAAGAAGGACTTGTGGTAGTCGACCGTGACCGAGTCGGCCGCCTCGATGCCGTCGAGGAGGTGCCGGCGGGTGGGGGAGACCAAAAGTCCGCAGCCGTAGGCGGCGTCCACGTGCATCCACGTGCCGTGCTCGGCGGCCAGGCGGGAGATCTCCGGGAGCGGGTCGATGGACCCGAAGTCGGTGGTGCCGGCGGTGGCGACGACGGCCATCGGCACGAGGCCCTCCGCGGCGCACTGCTCCAGCTCCAGGGCGAGGACGGAGGTGTCCATGCGGCGGTTGCGGTCGACCGGGACCGCGATGACAGCCTCGTAGCCCAGCCCGAGCATGGCGGCCGACTTCTGGACGCTGAAGTGGCCGGCCTCGGAGGCGAAGATGCGCAGGCGCGGCAGGACCTCGGCCTTGGTGAGGGCGCTCCCGCTGCCCTGCATGACCTTCCGGCAGGCCTCGTCGCGGGCCAGGAGCAGGGCGTGGAAGTTGGACTGGCTGCCGCCGGAGGTGAAGACGCCGTCCGCGGCAGGCCCGAGGCCGATGCGCTGCGCGGTCCAGTCGATCAGGCGGCGCTCGATGAGCGTGCCGCCGATGGACTGGTCCCAGGTGTCGAGCGAGGAGTTGACGGCCGAGAGGACGGCCTCGCCGAGGACGGCCGGGATGACGACCGGGCAGTTGAGGTGGCCCAGGTAGCGCGGGTGGTGGAAGTACACCGCGTCGCGCAGGTAGACCTCCTCCAGCTCGTCGAGGACGGCGGCCGGGTCCTCCAGCGGCCGGTCCAGGTCGATCCCCTCGATGACCGGGGCGAGTTCGTCGACGGATATCCCGGTGTGGGGGCGCTGCGTGGACGCCAGTTTGGCCGCGACGCGCTCCACGCCCTCGGTGACGGAACGCCGGTAGTGCTCCGCGGTCATCTCATTCAGCAGATGCGAACGCATCAACGTTCCTCCGGGGCGGGGAGAGGGGGGTGGGGAAGATGTTGCTTAGGTTAGCCTAACCTTATTTACGAGCCAAATGGCGAAGGGCCCCGGCCGGGAAAGCCAGGGCCCATCGAAGGATTCTTGAAGTTGCTCGTGGGGCGGGTGTGAAAGCGCTTGTGCCGCAGTGGAGTTGTGCGGAGCCGGAGTTCTGCGGAGCCGGCGTGCTACAGCTCCGCCGACGGCTCCTCGCTGGGCGCCTGCCCCGCGTACGCCTCGGCGAGGAGTTGCTCCTCGCTCGCGCCCAGGCGCCAGTAGCCGGTGAAGCGCACCGCGCGCCGGTCGAGGGAACGTTCCTGCACCAGGTGGCGCCGGACGGCGCGGACCGTGCCCGCCTCACCGGCCAGCCAGGCGTACGGGGCCTGCCCGGTGGGCAGTTCGGCGGCCCGCACCGCCTCCACCACACGCTCGGCCCGGCCCGGGCCGTCCGTGCGCACGACCCAGGTGATGTCCGCATCGGCGGAGGTGGCGAGTTCGAGCCGGTCGCGCTCGTGCGGGACCTCGAAGAAGGCCTTCACCGGCGTTCCGGCGGCGAGCCGCTCCAGGACCGCCGCGGCCGCGGGCAGCGCGGTCTCGTCGGCGTACATCACCAGTGCGTCGGTGGTGCCGGCCGGCGGCTGGAAGCGTACGGACTTGTTCTCCGCGACGGCCGGCCCGATGGCCAGGATCCGGCGGCCCGTCACCGCCCTGCCCGCCCAGGCGGAGGCCGGTGACGAATCCCCGTGCAGGACGAAGTCGATGTCCACCTCGACCGCGCCGTCGGGTGCCGTGCGCTGCTCGCGCACGGTGTACGAGCGCATCACCGGCCGCTCCTCGTCCGGCATGCCGCGCCAGGCGCCGAACCAGGTGGCCTCGTCCGTGGACGGCAGGACCGTGTGCTCCCGGTGGGCGGGCGGCAGGAAGAGCGACAGGCTCTGGTCCCAGCCCCCCGAGCGGAAGCCCGCGAGGCCCGCACCGCCGAAGGTGACCCGCAGGAACGAGTGGCCGAGCCGGCGGGTGCGGACCACCTCCGGCGCGAAGAAGCGGAAGTGGGCCGCGGCCTCGGCGGCCTCAGCGGCCTCAGTGGCCTCAGCGGACTCGGCGTTCTCGGCGTCGGGCGCGGTGGCGGTCATGCGGAGGGTCCCCCTGGGGTGCGAGTGGGCGCCGGGCGCGGACGGCCGGGCGCGGTCGGGGCATGCGGAACGCCGGGCCGGGGCGGTGGCCGCCGGCCCGGCCCGGCGTTCGGGTGCCGGTCGGGGCTGGTCAGCCGAGCTTCTTGGCGTTCTGGATCGCCTTGGCGAGGTCCTCCAGGACCTGGGCGCACTTGTCGTACGAGTAGATCGGCTCGGTCACGCGCGGGGCGACCTGGCCGGCCTTGACCGCGGGAAGCTCGTTCCAGGTCGGCTTGGCCTTCAGGGCGTCGGGCTGGAGCGTGCCGGTGCGGTTGTCGAGGAGGACCAGGTCGGCCTTGTACTTGCCGGCCTCCTCCCAGCTGAGGGTCTCGAAGAACCCGCCCTGGTCGAGCTTGTCCTTCTCCGGGGCGACGAACTCGACGCCGAGGGACTCGAAGTACTTCAGGTCGGCCGAGGTCTTGGGCGTGGAGACGTAGAAGCTCGCGTCCGAGCCAGAGCCGACCAGGACCTTGATGCCCGGGTTGGCCTTGGTGGCCTCGCGGACCTTGGCGGCGGCGGCCTCGAAGCGGGCCTTGGCGTCGGTGGCCTTCTTGGTGTTCAGGTCGGCGCCCAGGGCCTTGGCCAGATCGGCCGTGCGTGCCAGGGCCTTGTCCATGGAGACGTCGCCGCCGACGCCGACCGCGGCGGCCGGGGCCAGCTTCAGGATCTTGTCCTTGGAGGCCTCGGGAACGTACCAGTACGTGCCGTCCCAGGTGTTGGTGACGAGCAGCTCGGGCGCCAGGGAGGCGTACTTCTCGATGTTGAACTCGTCGTAGACGTTGCCGAGGATCTCGACCTTGGAGATGTCCATCGAACCGGCCGTCACGTCGGGCTTGCCGTCGGCGGTCTTGGTCGGGCCGAAGACGCCCTTGACCTGGACGCCGTAGTCGTAGAGCGCGGCGGCGGTGCCGGTGTAGGCGACGACGTTCTTCGGCTTGGCCTTGAGGCTGACCTCCTTGCCCAGGTCGTCCTTGAAGGTCCAGGCGCCCGAGGCCGCGGCGCCGCCGTCCTTGTCGCCCGCCCCGTCCTTCGCCGAGCCGCCGCACGCGGTGAGTGCCGCGACGAGGCCGAGGGCGCCGCCGGCGGCGATGAGACCGCGCCGGGAGAGGGGAAGGGTACGGGACTTGGGCATGTCGGTGTCCGCTTTCGTGCGTGCCGGGGCCACGACAGAGCCGCCGGGTGAGAAGGTAAGCCTAACCTAAGCGGATCTAGGTCGACGGTGCAAGGCCCCGGGATTCCCCTGTGCGGCTGCCGGCCGGACTGCTCCCTCCCGAACGCGGGCATGCCGATGTCCGGCGCAGGTCCGTGGCCTGCGCCGGACATCGGCGGTCCTTCACCTCAGCCGGCGAAACCCAGCTCGCGGGCGATCAGCATGCGCTGTACCTCGCTCGTGCCCTCACCGATCTCGAGGATCTTGGAGTCGCGCCACATGCGGGCCACCGGGTACTCGTTCATGAACCCGTAGCCGCCGTGGATCTGCGTGGCGTCGCGCGCGTTGTCCACCGCGACCGTGGAGGAGTACAGCTTCGCGATCGCCGCCTCCTTCTTGAACGGCTCGCCGTGCACCAGGCGGGAGGCGGCGTCGCGCCAGGCGACGCGGGCCATGTGGGCGCGCATCTCCATGTCGGCCAGCTTGAACTGGATCGCCTGGTTCTCGCCGATGGGACGGCCGAAGGCCTGCCGCTCCTTGGCGTACTTCACCGACTCGTCCACACAGCCCTGCGCCAGACCGGTCGCCAGCGCCGAGATGGCGATGCGGCCCTCGTCGAGGATCCGCAGGAACTGCGCGTAGCCGCGGCCCTCCTCGCCGACCAGGTTGGCCAGCGGCACGCGGACGTCGTCGAAGGACAGCTCTCGGGTGTCGGAGGCGTTCCAGCCGACCTTCGAGTACGGGGCGGCCACCGTGAAGCCGGGGGTGCCGGACGGCACGATGATCGAGGAGATCTCCGGGCGGCCGTCCGCCTTGCGGCCGGTGACGGCGGTGACGGTGACCAGGCCGGTGATGTCCGTGCCCGAGTTGGTGATGAAGCACTTCGAGCCGTTGATGACCCACGAGTCGCCGTCCTTGACGGCGGTCGTGCGGGTGCCGCCCGCGTCCGAGCCGGCACCGGGCTCGGTCAGGCCGAAGGCGCCCAGCACCTCGCCCGAGCAGAGCTTCGGCAGCCACTGCTGCTTCTGCTCCTCGCTGCCGAACAGGTACAGGGGCATGGCCCCCAGGGAGACGCCCGCCTCCAGGGTGATCGCGACCGAGGAGTCGACGCGGGCCAGCTCCTCCAGGGCGATGCCGAGGGCGAGGTAGTCGCCGCCCATGCCGCCGTACTCCTCGGGGAACGGCAGCCCGAACAGGCCCATGCGGCCCATCTCGCGGACGATCTCGTACGGGAACTCGTGCCGCTCGTAGAAGTCGCCGATCTTCGGCGCGACCACGTCGTGCGCGAACGCCTCGACGGTACGGCGGAGTTCCTCGTGCTCGGGGGTGAGCCGGTGGTCGAGGGACATGTCTTCATTACTCCTTGTGGGAGAGGGCGCGGACGGTACGGGAGGGGCTGGGGCGTCCCAGCTGCTCGGCCATCCACACGCTCGTGGCGGTGAGGGCGGCCAGATCGACCCCGGTCTCGATGCCGAGGCCGTCGAGCATCCACACCAGGTCTTCGGTGGCGAGGTTGCCGGTGGCGCTCTTCGCGTACGGGCAGCCGCCGAGGCCGCCGGCGGAGGCGTCGACCGTGGTCACGCCGTGCTGGAGCGCGGCCAGGGTGTTCGACAGGGCCTGCCCGTAGGTGTCGTGGAAGTGCACGCCGATCCGGTCGGTGGGCACGCCCGCCTCGTTCAGCTCGCCGAGCAGCGCCCGGACGTGGCCGGGCGTGGCGACGCCGATCGTGTCGCCGAGGCTGAGCTCGTCGCAGCCCAGGTCGAGCAGGGCCTTTGCGGTGCGGACGACCTGGTGGACGGGGACCGCTCCCTCCCACGGGTCGCCGAAGCACATGGACAGGTAGCCGCGCACGTGGGCCCCGCCCTCCTTCGCCCGCGCCACGACCGGCTCGAACATGGCGAGGGACTCGGCGACGGTCCGGTTGAGGTTGCGGGAGGCGAAGGTCTCGGTGGCCGAGCCGAAGACGGCGATGCGGTCGGCACCGAGGGCCAGCGCACGGTCGAGCCCGCGCTCGTTCGGCACCAGCACCGGCAGGTGGACCCCGGCCGCGGCCAGGTCGCCGAGCTGCGGGAACAGCTCCTCGGCGTCCGCGAGCTGGGGCACCCACTTGGGGTGGACGAAGCTGGTCGCCTCGACGGTGCCCAGTCCGGCGGCGGCCAGCCGGTGGATGAACTCGGCCTTGACCGCCGTCGGCACGGCCGACTTCTCGTTCTGCAGCCCGTCGCGGGCGCCGACCTCGTGGATGCGCACCCGGGCGGGCAGGCCCGCCTCCGGGACGGCCATGGGCAGCCCGTTCATGCGCCCTCCTCCTCTTCGGCCTCGGGGGTGACCACGGCCAGGATCTGGTCCATGGCGACGGTGGTGCCGGGGGAGACGTCCAGCTCGGTGACGGTGCCGGCGTGCGGGGCGGAGATGACGTGCTCCATCTTCATCGCCTCGACGACGAGCAGGCTCTGCCCGGCGGCCACCTGGTCGCCGACGGCGACCTTGACGACGGTGACCGTGCCGGGCATCGGCGCGGCGAGGGTGTCGGCCCCTGCGCCGGCCGCGCCCTTTGCCGAGACGGGGTCGTGCGCCTGGACGTGCCAGGAGTCGCCGTCCCGGCCGAGCCAGACCCCCTCCGGGGAGGTGGCGTAGGCGAAGCGGTGCGTGACGCCGTCGAGTTCGACCGTGAGCCGGTCGGCGCCGAGGCTGACGATCCGCCCGCGGGCCGGTGCGCTGGGGCTCTGCCCCGGACCCCGCGCCTCGATCGCCGGCGGGGCTTGAGTTGCCCCGCCGCCGTTGTCGGGTGCGGCGCCTTGGTCGTCGAGGAGGAGTTCCTGTTCCGCGCCTCGCCGGCGGGTGCGGACGATCACGGGGTCCTGGCCAGGGAGGCGGAAGTGGTGGACCGTCCAGGCCGGGGTGCCGCCGAGGCGCCAGCCGTCACCCGCGGAGAACGGGTCGGCCCAGGCACCCTCCGGCCCCGCCGGCGTTTGAGGCGCGGGTCCGGGCAGAGCCCGGTTTCGGGAAGGGGCGGTGTGGGGGAGAGGAGCCGCCAGCAGGGCGGCCGCTGCGTACACCTCACCCGGCACCCCGTCCGGCAGGAGGGACGGCAGGTCCCGCTCGACCAGCCCGGTGTCCAGCTCTCCGGACACCACGTCCGGGTGGGCCAGCAGCCTCCGCAGGAACCCGGCGTTCGTCTGGACACCGAGGATCACCGTGTCGGCCAGCGCCCCCCGCAGCACCCGCAGGGCAGCGGCCCGATCCGCCCCGTACGCGATCACCTTCGACAGCATCGGGTCGTACGTCGACCCCACGTCCACCCCGGCCACCAGCCCGGAGTCCGTACGGACGGTGCCCGAGGACGGCTCGGAGAGGGCGAGGACCCGGCCGCCCGACGGCAGGAACCCGCGCGCCGGGTCCTCCGCGCAGATGCGGGCCTCGATCGCGTGCCCGGTCAGCACCACGTCGGACTGCGCGAGCCCGAGCTCGCCGCCCGCCGCGACCCGCAGCTGGAGCGCCACCAGGTCGAGCCCCGTGACGAGCTCCGTCACCGGGTGCTCCACCTGCAGGCGGGTGTTCATCTCCATGAAGTAGTACGAGGACGGGTCCCCGCCCGGGACGATGAACTCCACGGTGCCCGCGCCGACGTACCCGCAGGCCCGCGCCGCCTCGACGGCCGCCGCGCCCATCGCGGCCCGGATCTCCGGCGTCAGCAGAACGGACGGCGCCTCCTCGATGACCTTCTGGTGGCGCCGCTGCAGGGAGCACTCGCGCTCGCCCAGGTGCACCACGTTGCCGTGGGCGTCGGCCATCACCTGGATCTCGATGTGCCGCGGCCGGTCCACCCAGCGCTCCACCAGCAGGGTGTCGTCGCCGAAGGAGGACCGCGCCTCGCGCCGGGCCGCGGCGATCTCCTCGGCCAGCACGGCCGCGTCGCGGACCAGCCGCATGCCCTTGCCGCCGCCGCCCGCGGAGGGCTTCAGCAGCACCGGCATGCCGATCTTCTCGGCGGCCTCGACCAGCTCGGCGTCGGACAGCCCGCTGCCGGAGGAGCCGGGCACCACGGGCACGCCCGCGGCCTTCACGGTCTCCTTGGCCCGGATCTTGTCGCCCATCAGGGAGATCGCCCGTGCGGGCGGGCCGATGAAGGCGAGCCCGGCCTCGGCGCAGGCCTCGGCGAAGGCGGCGTTCTCGGCGAGGAAGCCGTAGCCGGGGTGGACGGCCTCGGCGCCGGTGCGGCGGGCCGCGTCGAGCAGCCGCTCCACGGACAGGTAGCTCTCGGCGGCCGCGGCCGGCCCGATGCGGACGGCCGTGTCGGCCTCCCGTACGTGCCGGGCGTCCGCGTCGGCGTCGCTGAAGACGGCCACGGACCGGATTCCGAGCTCCCGCAGGGTGCGGATGACCCGGACCGCGATCTCGCCCCGGTTGGCCACAAGGACAGTGCTGAACATCTGGGGGGTCCTCACGTCACAGGTCGCAGGTCACATACGGAAGATGCCGAAGCCCGGCTCGCCCAGCGGCGCGTTGGCGCAGGCGGTCAGGGCCAGACCCAGCACCTGCCGGGTCTCCAGGGGGTCGATGACCCCGTCGTCCCACAGCCGCGCGGTGGCGTAGTAGGCGTTGCCCTGTTCCTCGTACTGGGCGCGGACCGGGGCCTTGAAGGCCTCCTCGTCCTCCAGGGGCCATTCCTGGCCGGCGGCCTCGATCTGGTCGCGCTTGACGGTGGCGAGGACGGACGCCGCCTGCTCGCCGCCCATCACCGAGATCTTGGCGTTGGGCCACATCCACAGGAAGCGCGGCGAGTACGCCCGGCCGCACATCGAGTAGTTGCCCGCGCCGTACGAACCGCCGACGACCACCGTCAGCTTCGGGACGCGGGTGCAGGCCACGGCGGTGACCATCTTCGCGCCGTGCTTGGCGATGCCGCCGGCCTCGTAGTCGCGGCCCACCATGAAGCCGGAGATGTTCTGCAGGAACAGCAGCGGGATCCCGCGCTGGTCGCACAGCTCGATGAAGTGGGCGCCCTTCTGGGCGGATTCCGCGAACAGGATGCCGTTGTTGGCGACGATGCCGACCGGGTGGCCGTGGATCCCGGCGAAGCCGGTGACCAGCGTGGTGCCGAACTCGGCCTTGAACTCCTGGAAGCGGGAGCCGTCGACGATCCGGGCGATGATCTCGCGGGCGTCGTACGGGGTGCGGGAGTCCACCGGGACGGCGCCGTACAGGCCGTACGGGTCCACCTTGGGCTCCTCGGCCGCCTCGACCGCCCAGGGCAGGGGGCCGCGCTCGGGCAGGGTGGCCACGATGTTCCGTACGATCCGCAGCGCGTGCGCGTCGTCCTCCGCGAGGTGGTCGGTGACGCCGGAGACGCGGCTGTGCACCTCACCGCCGCCGAGCTCCTCGGCCGTGACGACCTCGCCGGTGGCGGCCTTCACCAGCGGCGGGCCGCCGAGGAAGATCGTGCCCTGGTTGCGGACGATGACCGCCTCGTCGCTCATGGCGGGCACGTACGCCCCGCCGGCCGTGCAGGAGCCGAGGACGGCCGCGATCTGGGGGATGCCGGCGCCGGACATGCGGGCCTGGTTGTAGAAGATGCGGCCGAAGTGCTCGCGGTCGGGGAAGACCTCGTCCTGCATCGGCAGGAAGGCGCCGCCGGAGTCGACCAGGTAGAGGCAGGGGAGACGATTCTCCAGCGCCACCTCCTGCGCCCGCAGGTGCTTCTTGACGGTCATCGGGTAGTACGTGCCGCCCTTGACGGTGGCGTCGTTCGCCACGATCACGCACTCGCGGCCGCTGACCCGGCCGATGCCGGCGATGACCCCGGCCGCGGGGGCCGCGCCCCCGTACATGCCCTCGGCGGCCAGCGGAGCCAGCTCCAGGAAGGGCGATCCGGGGTCGAGGAGGGTGTCGACCCGGTCCCGGGGCAGCAGCTTCCCGCGCGCGGTGTGCCGGGCGCGGGCCTTCTCGCCGCCGCCGAGGCGGGCCGCCTCCATGCGGGCGCGCAGGCCCTCGGCGAGCTCGCGGTGGGCGGCCTCGTTGGTGCGCCAGGCCTCGGACGCCGGGTCCGCGGCGCTGTGAAGCACGGGTGCCTGCTGCATCGGTCGAGCTCCCTTGCTCGGTCCACGCGGTTAATGAGCGTTAACGTCTATGGCGCTTAGGTTAACGACCGCTAACGGCCCTGTCTAGAATGGATTCCCATGAGCACTTCAGCGGCCGCCCCGACCCGTCGTGAGCAGATCCTCAGCGAAGCCGCGCGCCTCTTCGCCGAGCGCGGTTTCCACGGCGTCGGCGTGGACGAGATAGGCGCCGCGGTGGGGATCAGCGGCCCCGGCCTGTACCGGCACTTCGCGGGCAAGGACGCCATGCTCGCCGAGCTGCTCGTCGGGATCAGCGAGCGGCTGCTGACCGGCGGGCGCCGCCGGGTGGAGGAGGCCGCGGGCGACGCCTCGGCCGTCCTGGCCTCCCTGATCGACGGGCACATCGACTTCGCGCTGGACGACCGCGCGCTGATCACCCTGCACGACCGGGAGCTGGACCGGCTGCGGGAGGCCGACCGCAAGCTCGTACGGCAGCTGCAGCGGCAGTACGTCGAGCTGTGGGTGGCCGTCGTACGGGAACTGCACCCCGAGGTCGGCGAGGCGGAGGTCCGGGTGGCCGTCCACGCCGTCTTCGGACTGCTGAACTCCACCCCGCACCTGGGCGCCCTCGGGCGCGAGGCGACGGAATCGCTGCTGCGGCGGCTCGCCCACGGGGCGTTCGGGGCGCTGTCCCCGTGACGCCACGTGTCCGGCGGCTGGGATGGAACCGCCGCCTCCGGCGGGGCGGCGGCAGAATGGGCCGCATGCCGAAGCCGATAGAGACGCCCGTACCCAGCCGCGCCGAGCTCATCGACCACCTGGTGCGCACCCGGATCGCGGGACAGGTCGCCACCCCACGCGAGAACAACCTCTCCCACTACCGCAAGCTCGCCAACGGCGACCGGCACTACTGGCTCGGCCTGGAGCTGGGCGACCGATGGAGCGACGAGCAGGACGTGCTCGCCGTGATGGCGGAGCGCTGCGGGGTCGTCGACGACGCAGAGCACCGGCAGGGCCAGGACACCATCGACCCGGAACTCACCGTGGCCGCCCTGGACCGCATGGCGGCCCGGCTGCACAAGGCCGCGCTCGACCGCCAGAGCGTCCTGCTTGCCACCGGCCACCCGGGCGGCCTGCTGGACGTGCACCGGGCCACGGCCGCGGCCCTGCGCGCCGCGGGCTGCGAGATCGTGGTGATCCCGTCCGGGCTGACGGCCGACGAGGCCTGCGTGTGGCAGTTCGCCGACGTCGCGGTGCTGGAGCGGGGCGCCACCCTGTGGCACACGCACTCCCCGGCCCCGATGGCCGCGATCCTGGACGCCCTCGCCGAGGCCGGCCGCCCGCAGCCGGACCTGGTCGTCGCCGACCACGGATGGGCGGGCTGCGCGGCGCAGCGCGGCCTGGACGCGGTGGGCTACGCGGACTGCAACGACCCGGCCCTGTTCCTCGCCGAGGCCGAGGGCACCCTCCAGGTGGCGGTCCCGCTGGACGACCACGTCCGCGACCCGCGCTTCTACGACCCGATGGTGGCCTACCTGCTCTCGGCGGCGGGCCTGGCGGAGGGCTGACGCGGCTCTCGCCGCGGGCGCGACGGGCCCCGCACGGCCCGGGGAGGCCCGCCGCGTCCCGACAGGGCCGGGCTCTGCCTGACCGGCGCCGCCCCGCTGGCGGAGTGCCTCCCGGCCGGCGCCCTGCCCCACGACATCGAGCGGACCGCGAGCCGCCTCGGCCTGCTCCAGGTGCACGCCCCGGCCCGGCCCGGGGAGACGGACTAGCCGACCAGCCAGGCGGAGGTCATCGCCTGGACGGCCGAGCCGTCGAGGTCGGTGAGCTTCGTCGCGACGAACGTGCGGGCCCAGTCCGAGGTCTGGACCCGCAGCGGCATCCGCTCCACGTCCAGCAGCGCGACCAGCGGGGCGGCGGCCTCCGCGGAGGTCTGGGGCGAGGTGCCGTAGGAGGCGATGGTGCGCTCGATGTAGGCCTTGAGCGCGGGCGCGTACGGGCCCGCGTCGGCCATCAGCCGCGCGATGACCTCCTGCTGGTTGGCCACGAACTCGCTGGTGACCGCGCCCGGTTCGACCAGGGACACCTGGACGCCGACGGTGGCGGCGACCGGGGCCAGGGACTCCATGAACCCCTCGACGGCGAACTTGGCCGCGCAGTAGGCCTCGTTGAAGGGCTGGCCGACGGCGCCGCCGACGCTGGTCACGGTGATCAGCCGGCCGCCGGAGGCCCGCAGGTGCGGCAGGGCCGCCCGGGTCACCTCGACCACGCCGAAGTAGTTGACCTCCATCGAGGCGCGCACGGCCGTCATGCCGTCCTGCTGCTCCAGGGTGCCCGCGAAGCCGGCCCCCGCGTTGTTGACCACCGCGTCGAGGCGGCCGTGCTGGGCCACGACCTGCTCGACGCAGGCGGTGACCGACGCGGCGTCGGTGACGTCCATCCGCTCGACCTGGACCCGGTCGGCGACCCCGGCCTCGCGGGCCGCGTCGATCAGGGCCGTGGCGCGGGAGGTGTCCCGCATGGTCGCCACGGTGTGCCACCCGGCCTGCGCGGCGGCGACGGCCGCGGCCAGGCCGATGCCGGTGGAGGTGCCGGTGATGAGGACGGTCTTGGGGGTGCTGGTGCTGCCGGTCATGAGGAGACTCCGGGAAGAGGGTGCAGTTCTGTGCGTGCGCACACACATTAACCGTTGTGTGCGCGTGCACGCAATCGGTACTCTGACCACATGGCGAAGAGCAACCTCACCCTGGGCCACCTCACCCCCCGCGACCACGCCTTCTACGGCCTCGTCTGGGCGGGGTCGACTCTCAGCGCCCGGGTCGACCAGGCCCTCGCGCGCCGCCACGACCTCCCGCTGTCGTGGTTCGAGGTCATGCTGTGGCTGCGCGCCCAGAAGGAGCCGGTCGCCGCCTCCGACCTCGGCGCGATGACGCTGCTCAGCCGCAGCCAGGTCTCACGCGTCGCCGACTCGCTCCAGGCCCGCGGCCTCGTGGAGCGGATACCCTCCCCGACCGACGCCCGCTCGGTCTGCATCGCCCTGACGGATGCGGGCCGCCGCGCCTTCGCCGAGGCCGACGCCACCCGCCGCGAGGTCCTCGCCGAGGTCTTCGACGACCTCCTGGACGACTCCGACATCGCCGCCCTGGAAGCCGTCTGGGCCAAGCTCAAGTCCCGCCCGAAGGACTGACCGGGGCCGACCGGGGCCATCCGCCCCGCGCCCGAACGGCGTTGTCAGACCCCCTTGTTACGGTCGCATGCAGAGACCGGAAGACCGGAAACAGGGGGAGGGCTCAAGGGCATGGGTACCGAAGACGACCTGCGGGCGTTCGGTGTGGACATCTACGACCGCTGGACCGCGATGTGGAACGGCGACGCGGGGCTCGCCGAGCAGATCATGGCGCCGGAGTTCACCCTGCGGTACGCGCAGGCCGGCACCGAGGCCTTCGACGGGATCCGCACACCGCGGCAGCTGAACGCCGCCATAGCCGCCTGGCACCGCAGCCGCCGGGGCCTGCGCTTCGCGGCCGAGGGGCCAGCCGTGGTGGACCTCGGGCGCGGCGGCGACGGCGCCCCCGCCGGGCTGGTCGCCCGCCCGTACGCCGCGCGGTTCACCGCGGAGGACGGTACGGCCGTCGCCCGCAGCGGTACCGACACGCTGCGGGTCGAGGGCGGACGGATAACCGAGGTCTGGTCGGTCTCCTCGGGCGCCGGCGGCCGGACCTTCTACCGCTGACCGGGCAGGAGGGTTCAGGTGCGCGGGACGCGGACCACGCCCTCCTGGATCACCGTGACGGCCAGCCGGCCGTCCTGGGTCCAGATGCGCGCCTGCCCGAGGCCCCGGCCACCGTGGGAGGTGGGGGAGTCCTGGTCGTACAGCAGCCACTCGTCGGCCCGGAACGGCCGGTGGAACCACATCGCGTGGTCCAGCGAGGCGCCGACCACGTCGCCCACCGCCCAGCCGCCCCGGCCGTGCGCGAGCAGCACCGAGTCCAGCAGCGTCATGTCCGAGACGTACGTGGCCAGGCAGGTGTGCAGGAGCGCGTCGTCGCTCTCCAGCTTTCCGGCGGTGCGGAACCACACCTGCGAGCGCGGCTCGACCGGCTCGCCGATCGTGCCCCACGGCGGCGTGGTCGCGTACCGCAGGTCCACCGCGCCGCGCGCCTCCAGCAGCCGCTCCACCGTGCCCGGGTCCCGGAAGAGGTCCCGGTAGGCCGGCAGCGCCTCGGCGGCGGTCGGCAGCGTCTCCGGGTCGGGGGCCGCGGGCATGGTGACCTGGTGGTCGAGCCCCTCCTCGTACACCTGGAACGAAGCCGACAGGTGGAAGATCGGCTGACCGTGCTGGACGGCGACCACCCGGCGGGTGGTGAAGGAGCGCCCGTCGCGGATGCGGTCCACGGTGTAGATGATCGGCGCGCCCGGGTCACCCGTCCGCAGGAAGTACGAGTGCAGCGAGTGCGCCGTGCGGTCCCCCGGCACGGTCCGGCCGGCCGCGACCAGCGCCTGGGCCGCGACCTGTCCGCCGAACACGCGCGGCACCAGGGAGGTACGGCTGGTGCCGCGGAAGATGTTCTCCTCGATCTGCTCCAGGTCGAGGAGATCGAGGAGATCGGTCAGTACCTCGTTCAACGGGACTTACAGACCCATCGCCTTGGCGATGATCGACTTCATGACCTCGCTGGTGCCGCCGTAGATGCGGTTGACGCGGTTGTCGGCGTACAGGCGGGCGATCGGGTACTCGTTCATGTAGCCGTAGCCGCCGTGCAGCTGCAGGCAGCGGTCGATGACGCGGTGCGCGACCTCGGTGCAGAACAGCTTCGCGGACGCGGCCTCGGCCGGGGTCAGCTCGCCCGCGTCCAGGGCCTCCAGCGCGCGGTCGGCGACGGCCTCGGCGGCGTCCACCTCGGCCTGGCAGGCGGCCAGCTCGAACTTGGTGTTCTGGAAGTGCGCGACCGGCTTGCCGAAGACGGTGCGCTCGGTCACGTACTGCTGCGCGAAGCGGACGGCGGCCTTGGCCTGCGCGTACGCGCCGAAGGCGATGCCCCAGCGCTCGGAGGGCAGGTTGGCGCCGAGGTAGTAGAAGCCCTTGTTCTCCTCGCCGAGCAGGTCCTCGACCGGCACCTTCACGTCGACGAACGCCAGCTCGGCGGTGTCGGAGGTGCGCAGGCCCAGCTTGTCCAGCTTGCGGCCGATGGAGTAGCCCTCGGACTTGGTGTCCACGGCGAAGAGGGAGATGCCGAAGCGGCGGTCCTGCTCGCTCGGGGCGGAGGTGCGGGCGCAGACGATGACGCGGTCGGCGTGCACACCGCCGGTGATGAAGGTCTTCGCACCGTTGAGGACGTAGTGCGTGCCGTCCTCGGAGAGCTTGGCGGTGGTCTTCATGCCCGCGACGTCGGAGCCGGTGCCCGGCTCGGTCATCGCCAGCGCCCACATCTCCTCGCCGGAGACGAAGTTCGGGAGGTAGCGCTTCTTCTGCTCGTCGGTGGCGAGCATCTTGATGTAGGGCAGGGCGAGCAGGACGTGCACGCCGGAGCCGCCGAAGTTGACGCCCGCGCGGGAGGTCTCCTCGTAGAGGACGGCCTCGAACTTGTGGGTGTCCAGGCCGGCGCCGCCGAACTCCTCCGGCACGTTGATGCCGAAGATCCCCAGCTCGCCGAGCTTGTGGTAGAACTCGCGCGGGGCCTGGCCGGCCGCGAACCACTCGTCGTAGACGGGGACGACCTCGGCCTCTATGAAGGCGCGGATGGTCTCCCGGAAGGCCTCGTGGTCCTCGTTGAACACCGTACGGCGCACGGCCGGCTCCCTTCGTCGCGGCGGTCCGCCGCTTATGTCTAAGCGCTTGCTCATACTAAGTTACCGGCGAGTTGTCGATCCTGTCCAGACTCTGTCGGTACCGCCTCGCACGGTCCCGGCATGACCCGCGCCACTCGCCCCATGCGTACCACCCCCGCCCGCCCGGCGACGTGGAGCAGCTCTTCCCCGAGCTCGCCCCCTACCGCCGCGAGGCCGTACGCCTCCACCCCCGGGAGCGCCGACCGCCCGGGACAGCTCGGTCGGCGGGCCGCTGCTGTGGCCGGCGGACGAGCCGTGGCCGGTGTGCACCGAGGAGCACTACGAGCCGGAGACCCCGGGCCCGGCCCCCGACGCCGTCCCGATGGTCCCCGTCGTGCAGGTCCACCGCGCCGACGCGCCCGGCCTGCCGTTCCCGGAGGGCGCCGACCTGCTCCAGGTGGTGTGGTGCCCGTACTCCCACGGCGACTACCTCTACCCGCTGCCGCAGGTGCACTGGCGTGCCTCGGCGACGATCCGCGCCGTACTGCCGACGCCCGAGCCGGCTCCGGACCTGCCCGCCGAGTGGTACCCGGACCCGTGCACCGTCCACCCGGAGACGGTGACCGAATACGCGAGCCGGGACCTTCCCCGGGACCTGCAGGACGCGCTGCGCGGCCGCTTCGACGAGCTGGAGGCCGAGACGGGCCTCGATTACCCGTACCACCTGGCCGACGCACCCGGGATCAAGCTGGGCGGCCGGCCGGGCTGCCCCGCCCGGCCGGTCGGGCACTGGTTCGACTGCTCCTGACCGAGGGCCGACGCCTTCCCCGCCCCTGAGGGCCGACGGCTCCGACCCCGAGAACCGGGGTGCGGAGCCCCCAGGGGAACGGCCCTCCCGGCTCCTCCGCGCGGACGATTCGGCGGCCCGGCGTGATCACCAGGATGGGTGGTGTCGGCACCCGCCGAACGCCGAACCGAGCCCACGGGAGCAGCAGTTGACCCGACGTACCCGCACGCGCACCCGTACGCGCGCCGCCCTGGCCGCCGTCCTCCTCCTCGGCCTCACCGCCGGGCCGATGGCCGCCACCGCCACCGCCGCGACCGCCCCCGCGGCGGCAGCCGGCTCCGCCGACCGGCAGGGCCCCGACGTGGCCGCCCTGCGCGCCGGGATCGCCGGCCTGCCCGACCAGGACGCCACCGCGGCCCTGATCCGGGTCGGCGGGAACGGCCGCTGGACCGGCACCGCCGGAGTGCGCGACCTCGGGACCGGAGCCCCGGCCCTCGCCGACGCCCGCTTCCGGGCCGGCTCCACCACCAAGGTCGTCACCGCCGCCCTCGTGCTCCAGCTCGCCGCCGAGGGCAAGGTCGACCTGAACGCGCCGGTGGACACGTACCTCCCGGGGCTGATCCCGGCGAGCTTCACCAAGCCGGTCACCGTCCGGAACCTGCTCGACTTCACCAGCGGCATCCAGGCCGGCGCCTCCCTCGGCGACACCGTGGAGGACGAGTACCCGCACCGCTTCGAAACGCTCCCGTACCAGGAGGTCGTCGCCACCGGCCTGTCCAGGGGCCCGGAGTTCGAGCCGGGTACCAAGCAGCACTACAACAACATCAACTACACGATCCTCGGCATGCTGATCGAGAAGGTCACCGGCGACTCCTACGCCCACCAGGCCGAGGTACGGATCTTCCGACCGGTCGGCATGACCGGCAGCTCCTTCCCGAAGGACGGCGACCCGCGCATCCACGGCCCCCACAACCGCGGCTACCAGCTGATGAACGGCAAGCCGGTCGACGTCACCGAATGGAACATGACCGACCGCTTCGCCGCCGGCGACATGATCAGCACCACCCGCGACTTGGAACGCTTCGTCAACGCCCTCTTCCGCGGCCAGGTCGTCCCGGAACCGCAGCTGCAGGAGATGTTCACCGTCCCCGACATCCCGGGCGCCACCCGCAGCGCGGGCCTGGAACGACTCGTCGTGGGCGGCAAGGAGATCTGGGGCAAGACCGGAGCCCGCCCCGGCTATCACACGGTGATCGCGGCGACCCGGGACCTGTCCCGGACCCTCGTCTACTCCGTCAACAGCACCGACGCCAAGGGCGACGGCATGAAGATCGTCCAGCGCTTCGGCCTGGCGGCCTTCAACCGCTGAGCGGCGGGGGCCCCGCGCCGCAGGGCGGGCCCCGCGCTCCTACCGCCTACTGCCTACCGCCTACCGCCTACCGCGGTACGGAGGCCTGCCTGGAGGCGCGGTCCAGATCACCGGCTGGGGCCGGTTCCCGGCGTCCAGGGCGGTCCCGCCGACCCGGTCTTCGCCGGTCGCGGTGAACGCCACGCTGTAGCCGCCCGGCGCCAACCCCGGCAGGACGCGCATCGGACCGTGCCGGGTCCGGTACTGCGCCAGCGCGTACGGGCCCGGCGCCGGCGCCGGCGGGAAAGGAGGCCAGACCGACCGCCACCCCGGTGCGCGGGCTGATGCCGTCGGTCGGCCACCTCGTGGCGGTCCGGCCCTTCGCCCACCCACTTCCGCCCGACGATCCGGCCGTGGTCGTCGAGCCCCCGACGCCGTACGCCCCCTCGGTGTCCTCGACGGGCGGCAGCGGCCGGGCAGGCGCACTGCGGTCGGCCGGCCAGTACAGCACCGGAGCCCCCGGGGGCGGGCGCAAGCGACCCGGAGCCGCCTGCGCGGGAGCGGCCACCGCGAGCGCGGCGAGCACACTCGCCGCCGCGGCAAGCCCCGAACCGGCGGCGCGCCGATGAATTCGGGGCGCCGCCCCGGGGGACCCGCCCCGCACGCCGGCGCGGGCGG